>JALSLS010000437.1 GCA_026988195.1 Methylomonas sp. | reverse complement strand
CTTGAGCTAGTCTTTCCTGTTCAATGCGTTCAGCTTCCGCTTGTTCTTGAGCTAGTCTTTCTTGTTCGATGCGTTCAACTTCCGCTTGTTCTTGAGCTAGTCTTTCTTGTTCGATGCGTTCAGCTTCCGCTTGTTCTTGAGCTAGTCTTTCTTGTTCGATGCGTTCAGCTTCGGCTTGCTCTTGTGCTAGTCTTTCTTGTTCGATGCGTTCAGCTTCGGCTTGCTCTTGTGCTAGTCTTTCCTGTTCGATGCGTTCAGCTTCGGCTTGCTCTTGTGCTAGTCTTTCCTGTTCGACGCGTTCAGCTTCGGCTTGTTCTTGTGCCAGTCTTTCTTGTTCGATGCGATCTGCTTCCGCTTGCTCAAGCCTTTCCTGCTCGATACGTTCCTGCTCTAGTCTGAATTCAAGTTCTTGTTGTAAGCTATTAACTTGATTTTCTTTTCTGGAAATTTCCTCAGCTTTATTTTCTAGCTCAAGTTGAGCTGCCCGAGCAGATTCTTCTTGCTGAGCAATATGCTCGGCACGCAAGTAGAGTTCTTCTTGTTGCTCTTTAATTTGTTGTTCTTGGCGTGATAATTGGGTTTGTTGATATTCTAAATCTTCTTGTGCTTGTCGGGTTGCTCTATCTTCTTGTTCTAGTTGCTCTTGTTTGCTGTTGAGTGCTTGTTGAATATTTTGTGTATTAATTTCCTGTTCAGATAATCGGCTTGCTTGTTCAGCTAAGTCATCTTGTAAAAAGCGTAACTCGCGTTCTGTTTGAGTGAGTGAAGATTCTCGCTCATTTAATACTTCTTGGGCGATTCTATTTTCTCTATGTTGCTGGATTTCTAATTCTTCCTGGGCTAATTGCTGTTCTCTTATTGCTTGGGCGTCATTTTGATCATGATCACCTCTATCAAAATCTTGCTCAGGATCAGTACTAGAGGGTTCGGGTGGGTTTTTATCAGCTTTATGCGGCATAAGTACAAAAGCCAATAAGGCTAAAACAATTACAATTACAATTAGAATTTCCATAGAAGAGTCCTCATATTTTTATTATATTTATTATTGAACTGAATCGTATATTACCCATACGAATACATTTGTCGAATACTAACATAAGCTTAGTGGTTTTGTGTTTGTAAAATGAGATATAGTAACTTTTACTTTAATGATAAATAGGATTTTGATATGTCGTTAACACCAAAGATATTACCCCTTCTAATTGATTCAATAACGACAAGCATTGAACAAAATGCTGAAGAGGTGACAACATTGGACCAAGTTTTGGGTGATGGTGACCACGTCACAAACTTGCAAAGAGGGTTGGATGGGTTGAATCAGCAAGCAAGTGAAATTGCGAAGCTGGAATGGCCTGCCGCTATTCAGAAAATTGGGATGATACTACTATCAACAATGGGGGGGGCTTCAGGCTCGTTATTCGGAACCCTATTTATTAGTATGAGTAAAGCTATGGCAGGTAAAACAGAATTAAGCCAGCAACAATTTGCAGAAGTTTTTATGCAGGGGGTTGAAGCGGTTAAAAAGAGAGGTAAAGCTGATGCGGGTGAAAAAACCATGCTGGATACTTTAATCCCCGTTGCAGAAAAAATGTTAGAAGGGGTTGAGCTAAATGATATTTGCCAAATTGCTATTGCTGGGATGGAGTCAACAGAAAACATGAAAGCTACAAAAGGTAGGGCATCTTATTTAGAAGAGAAAAGTATTGGGCATATTGATGCGGGAGCAAGAACCAGCCAGCTGATGATTTGTGCAATTGTAGATGTTTTGAATTCAGAAAAATAGACGGTAAAACCCCCTACATAGTAATCTTTTGTAGAGTCCATCATTATGGGAAGGTATAAGCATACTACTTATACCTTCCCACGCAGGTTAGGTTGGTAACTTTTAGTAAAATGCTCCTATATCATTACTGTCTGCTCACAAAGGGAATAAGTTACGCAGGTTAGAGTGTTATTTTAGCTGTAATGCTCTCACTATTTTATCTTTTTGTAGTAAAAATTCTTCAATACTTTTTTTAAGAGGGTCAAATTGAGAAAACATTTGATCTACATCTTTTTCTACAATACTTTGTTCTAACTTGCTTGCAAGTATTTGAATATCAGTAAAGCCACAGAAACTGACAGAGCCATGTAATTTATGAATTACTTCAAAAGCAAGGCGTAGGTTGTTTGTTTTTAAGGCTTGTTCAATAAGAAACAATTGGCTAGGTAGTTCTATAAATAACTTGTTAAAGATAGTGTTTGCTAAAACTATATTACCTGATGTTTTTTGTAATAGTTGTGATGCATAGTCGTCATTGCTTTTACTGTTAATATTACTTTCTAGCAAAGGTGAGGGCCGCCATAAGTTTACTAGTTCTTCTATTTGCTCTAATAAAATGGGTTTGATAAGACACTCATCAAACTTAGCATCTACCAGTGCTTGTCGTTGATGGTTTTGTGCCTGAGCTGTTATGGCAATGGCTGGGGTGTTTTGATTGATGGCATTGTTTTTCTTAATGATTTTAATAAGGTCTAGGCCGCTATAATAGGGCATTTGTATGTCCAGTAAAATAAGGTCGTACTTATTATTTTGTAAGTAGTTGAGCGCTATTTTTCCATTAGCCGCTAATGTAATATCCGAGCATAGATTTTCAAGTTGAGACTGAAGTAATAATCGGTTGATTTCATTATCATCAGCAATAAAAATAGAATATGAATTATCCATTCTTAGCACTAAGGAACGAGGATTCAATAATACCCAAGTCTGACTTGTCTTTTGGCTCCATAGGCATGCTAGAAAAACAGTTACGTAGCCCGCTATGCGCCTGTTTTTCTAACACGCCAATGAAGCCAAAACCCTGCGCCATACTTTCGGGTATTATTAAATCCTCGTTCCTAAGGGTAAATAAAGTTTTGATTTTTTTAGTGGTCATTATTACGATAGAGTGAGGTGATTTATTTTTTAGTTGGCTGATTAGAGATATTTTTATTGACTAATTAAGTAAATGCTAATATTCTTACTGTTTTATAGCTTGGAAATTTTAAGGTGACTAAAAATTATTCAAGTATTTTAAAGAATGCATAACAATAATAATAGCGCATTTTCAATATAAAGTATGAGGAGAAAATTATGGCTCGAATAGTTGTTTTAGGTGCTGGTATCGGGGGCGTTCCAATGGCCTACGAAATGCAAGAAATGGTTGGAAAAGATCATGAGGTTATAAGTATTTCGGATTCCGCTACCTTTCACTTTGTTCCATCAAACCCTTGGATCCCACCTAAGTGGCGTAAACCAGAAGATATAAAGGTTGAACTTGCCCCTATTATGAAAAAGAAAGGGATTGAGTTTATTCAAAAAGCAGCCACTAAAGTTGACCCTGAAAATAATCGAATTGAAATGGCGGATGGCTCTAGCGTTGATTATGATTACTTAATCATCGCAACAGGTCCGCGGTTAGCCTTTGATGAAGTGCCTGGTTTAGGGCCTGAAGGATATACTTCTTCTGTATGTCATGTTGATCATGCTGCGATAGCCGCTAAAGACTGGGATTCATTTATGGAAAACCCAGGTCCTATTGTTATTGGTGCTGTGCAAGGTGCTTCGTGTTTTGGCCCTGCTTATGAATATATGATGATTTTGGAAACTGAATTGCGAAAAAGAAAAATTCGTGATCAAGTGCCTATTACTTATGTGACTTCAGAGCCGTATATTGGGCATTTAGGCTTAGGAGGTGTGGGGGATACTAAAGGTTTGTTAGAGAGTGCCTTGCGTGATAAAACCATTAAGTGGATCACTAATGCTAAAGTCGATAAAATTGAAGATGGCATGATGTATGTCACTGAGGTTGATGAAAACTCTGAAGTGAAGCAAACTCACGAATTGCCCTTTAAGCATTCGATGATGCTTCCTGCTTTTACCGGTATTGATGCAGTTAGACATTCTGGTGCAGAAGGGCTTACCAACCCTCGAGGCTTCGTACTGGTTGATAAGTATCAGCGTAACCCAACCTTTAAAAATGTTTATTCTGTTGGGGTTTGTGTTGCTATACCCCCTGTTGAAAAAACCCCTGTACCGGTCGGAACACCAAAGACCGGCTATATGATTGAGTCAATGGTAACCGCTACCGCTCATAATATTAAAGATCAATTAGCTGGGAAAGAACCTTCTGATATTCCTAGTTTAAGTGCTTTATGTTTGGCTGATTTAGGTGATACGGGGGTTGCCTTTTTAGCGGTTCCTCAAATTCCGCCTAGAAATACCACATGGTCAAATCATGGACGCTGGGTGCATATCGCTAAAATTGGGTTCGAGAAATATTTTATGCGGAAAATTAGGAAAGGTATCAGTGAACCCTTTTATGAAAGAATGTTATTAAAAGTGATGGGCGTAGTCCGGTTAAAATAGGAGATATAATGACAATAGAAAGATGGGTGATGGCGGTAGCAGGCACTTTTATATTAATAAGTGTAAATTTGGCTGTTTTTCATTCAATTAACTGGCTATGGTTTACAGGGTTTGTTGGATTGAATTTATTACAAGCTGCATTTACGGGGTTTTGCCCTTTAGCGATTGTTTTAAAAAAGTTTGGCGTTAAGTCTGGATGCGCATTTTAACTCAACTGATATGGGTTTTCTAAAATATTAGGAAATTGTAAAAAGGGGTAAAGCAATTGCTTTACCCCTTTTTTTTGCGCTAAAAAGTAAGTCAATATTATCTCCCTTAGGTGTATTAATTGAGAGTGCTGTGAAATTGACAGTTTGCACTATAATTCTAGATGACTCGAAAGTGACGTTATTTAGGCACAAGGGTATATTGCAATAACAAAAATATTGTTGTTTGTATGCTTTTGAATTGTATGTCTATTATGTTAATGGTCTTTAATTTGCTTAATTTAATATAGGTAACAGTATGGCGGAAAATGAACAAGGTGAGGGTGAAGAAAAAAAATCTTCAAAATTAATTATAATTATCGCAGTTGTTCTATTACTAGTGGGTGGTGGTGCTGGATATTATTTTATGGCGAGTGGTGACTCTGAGTCTGAGGCGTCTGAAGAGCTTGTAGAAGAGCCTGAATCAGATGAAGAGACTGAGGCGGCTAATGAAGAATTTTATTATGATATGAGTCAGTCGTTAATTGTTAATTTCCCTAAGGGGGCAGAAGCTAGTTTAATACAAGTAACTGTTTCTCTTCTGGTAAGAGGGGGTGAGACTGTGGAAGCTGTTAAAAAGCATGAGCCGATGATTCGTAATAATTTACTGATGATAATAAGTGCAAAAGGACCGGCTAACTTGAAGACCCGAGAGGGAAAAGAAGCGCTTCGTGAAGCTATGTTGGAAGAAGTTGGGAAAGTGATGGAACGAATGACAAGAAAGAATAAAGTAAAAGATGTATTTTTTACGACATTTGTTATGCAATAATTTATCAGGGGAGCCGGTTTCATTATTTCAAAATAAGCTGTGTATGAAATAACTTGAGCAACTTGGGAGTGAGGCTTTAGTCTCGCCCGACCCAATGCAAGACTAAAGTCTCACTTCCTGCTTAATAGCTGTTAACTTTATTTCATGTACGTTCCTAAGTTAAACTTTTGTAGCCTTGATAAAAGCAAATGGAATCAAGGCAAGTGTTTTTATTTTCTTAACTCAATGACATTAGGGTAAGATGTCAAAACTTTGAGAGGGTTGGTATTTGGATCTATCTTTAAAATTCTGTTGCTTATGTAAAATGTGTTTAGTTGAGGTGTTTGAGTTATGTCCACAGTAGATCTATTATCTCAAGATGAGATTGATGCACTTTTACATGGTGTCGATGATGGTGATGTAGAAACAGATGATATTGAAGCAAGTGGTGACAGTGGAGAGGTTAGGGGGTATGACTTTAATAGTCAAGAGCGTATCGTCAGAGGCAGGATGCCTACTCTTGAAATGGTTAATGAGCGACTAGCAAGATACTTTAGAATATCTCTTTTTAATTTTTTGAGACGATCTGCTGAAATTTCAATTTCAGGTATTCAAGTTTTAAAATTTTCTGAATATATTCAAAGTTTATTTGTTCCAACCAATTTAAATATTGTCCGCTTCATACCATTAAGAAGTCGAGCTTTAATTGTAATGGAGCCTCGTTTAGTCTTTACCGCTGTTGATAATTTTTTTGGCGGTGGTGGGCAGTTTTACAATAAAGTAGAAGGGCGTGAGTTTACACCAACGGAAATGCGGGTTATTAGGCTTATTATTGAATTGTTATTTAAAGATTTAAAAGAAGCCTGGAAACCAGTGATGGATCTAGATTTTGAGTATATGAATTCAGAGGTTAATCCTCAATTTGCAAATATAGTGAGTCCTTCAGAAATTGTGATTGTTTCAACTATTCATGTTGAACTTGAAGGGGGGGGAGGTGATATAAGTATAGCCATGCCTTATGCCATGATTGAACCTATCCGTGACTTATTAGATGCAGTAAGTAGTGATCGTGGTGAAGTGGATGGGAGCTGGCAGGAGGGATTAAGAAAAGAAGTTTTACGCAGTGAAGTAGGATTAAATAGTCTGTTAGTAGAAAAGACCATGACAGTTAAAGATGTAATGAACTTTAAAAAAGGGGATGTTATCCCTATCGATATGCCTGAAACAGTTGCTATTCAAGCAGAAGGCGTCGCTGTTTTTAAGGGCAAAGTAGGTTTGTCTGATGGTAACTACGCCATTCAAGTAACAGAAAAATTAACACAAGATTCAGTGTAGAGTTTTGTTTAACAAGTGATAGTCTTTAGGTACAGTGATGAGTGAAGATGAAGAAGCTGTTGGTGATGATTGGGCCGACGCAATGCAAGAACAATCAGATGCAGATGCTGGTGATGGCGCTGATTGGGGGGATGCCTTGCAAGAGCAAGGAGATGCTGAAAAGTTGGCTAAAGCTCAGTTTAGTGAACTAGATGACCAGGGGGAGCAGGCTCCCTCTAAAGCAGATTTCTCCCCTGAAGAACTTAAATTAGATGTCATTCTTGATGTGCCTGTAACTGTTTCTATGGAAATAGGACGAACTCAAGTTAATATTCGGAATTTATTGCAGCTTAATCAAGGGTCAGTTATTGAATTAGATAGGTTTGCTGGTGAGCCGATGGATGTTTTAGTGAATGGAACATTAATTGCTCATGGAGAAGTGGTTGTGGTTAATGATAAATTTGGTATTCGGTTAACGGATGTGATCAGCCCATCTGAAAGAGTTAAAAAATTAGGTACATAGGAATGAGAATTGAATATTTTTAGACAATGTGCCGTTATTTTTATAGGTTTTATTAGCCCTGTTTTTTCGGCAATAGGGGTTGAG
>JALSLS010000436.1 GCA_026988195.1 Methylomonas sp. | reverse complement strand
ATAAGCCCGTTGTAGAAAAGTAGAATAAATAGCCACGACAGGCTTTCCGCCCTGACAGGCTTGCCCAGCCGCCAGCGTCACCGCATGCTGCTCAGCAATCGCCACATCAAAATAACGCTCAGGGAAACGCTCAGAAAACTCCACTAAACCAGAACCCTCACGCATCGCCGGTGTAATTCCCAATAAACGAGAATCCTTCTCCGCCATATCACATAACCAGCGACCAAATACTTGAGTATAGGTTGGGTGTGGAGACGGGGCCGACTTAGGTAAAGAATCCATCATCGGGTCAAAAGCAGGAACTCCATGATAGGCCAAAGGGTCTTTTTCAGCAGGTGCGTAACCCTTACCTTTTTTAGTGACAATATGCAAAAAGACAGGTCCCGGCAGATCCTTAATATTTTGTAAGGTATCTACCAGCATATCCACATCATGGCCATCAATAGGACCAATATAATTAAACCCCAACTCCTCAAATAAAGTGCCAGGAACAATCATCCCTTTAACATGTTCTTCAGTTTTCTTAGCCAGTTCCCACACTGAAGGCATCTTACTTAAAACCTTCTTACTCTCCTCACGCACAGAAGAATAAATTTTACTCGAAATTACCCGAGTAAAATAATTATTCATCGCCCCGACATTAGGCGAAATAGCCATATCATTATCATTTAAGATAACCAAAAGATTAGCATCCACTACGCCTGCATGGTTCATCGCCTCAAAGGCCATACCACCGGTAATACTGCCATCCCCAATAATAGCCACCATCCGCCGCTTAAAGCCTTGTACCTTAGAAGCAATAGCCATTCCCAAAGCCGCAGAAATAGAGGTGCTGGAATGACCTACACCAAAAGCATCATATTCACTCTCAGTACGATTAGGGAATGCGCAGAGCCCACCTTTAGTCCGGATCGTAGACATTTGATTCTTGCGCCCAGTTAGAATTTTATGTGGGTAAGCCTGGTGACCCACATCCCAGACCAGCTGGTCTTCAGGGGTGTTAAATACATAATGCAATGCCACCGTTAGCTCAACCGTGCCTAAACCCGCCGAGAAATGTCCACCTGATAGGCTGACGGTGTGGGTTAAATATTCGCGTAATTCATTTGATAATGATTTAAGTTGTTTAGCATCAAGCTTGCGTACATCTTCAGGCAGATTGATGTCTTTTAGTAATGGATAATCTCTTGTTGGCATTGTTTCTAACCTGGGTTATTTGTTTTTATTTTTGATAGCGTGGCTGGCTAGGTTTTTACCTAAATCCCAAATAGAGCCAGGAATTTGATGGGTATCGCTGATTGCTTTGTTAAAAGCATTCACAATCCAGTCTCTATCGTCATGAGTTAGATTGAGAGGAGGTAAAAGTTTTACAACGTTCATACCGTGACCTGCAACCTGGGTAAGTACTCGGTGTTCTTTAAATAAAGGAATGGTCACCATTTGACAGAATAAACCTTTGTTTGCTGCTTCTAACATGGCCCATGCTGCTTTTAATTTTAAGCTTTTGGGTGACTGAAATTCTACAGCAATCATTAAACCTTTACCGCGGGCTTCTTTTAAGAATTCATATTTACTTTTTGTGGCATTGATACTGTTAATAATATCGGCTCCCACTTTAGCACTATTCTCGACTAGCTTTTCATCTTCCATAACTTGAAGAGTTGCTAGCCCAGCCGCCATTGCCATATTATTTTTAGAGAAAGTGGAGCCATGCACTACAGCTCTATCCATGCGGTTGAAAACAGTATCCATAATGTTTTGGGTCATGGCTACTGCGCCGACTGGGATAAAGCCACCTGATAAAGCTTTAGCCATTAATATCATATCGGGTTTTACTCCCCAATGATCAATTGCCCAGAATTTACCTGTACGACCTAATCCTGTCTGGATTTCATCGGCTACAAATAAAGTGCCATATTTTTTACAAAGACGTTCAACTTCGGGTAAGTAGTTATCATCAGGAATATTAACGCCTTTGCCTTGGATAGGTTCAACAATAAAGGCGGCAACATCTTTAGTACTTAATGTTTTTTCTAAAGCCTCTAAATCGTTAAAAGGAATAGCATTACAATTAGGCAGTAATGGGCCAAAACCTTGTTTAAATATTTCTTCGCCATTTAAAGATAAAGAGCCTAATGTGAGTCCATGAAAGCTATGTTCACAATGGACAATACGTTCGCGCTTTGTTGTATAGCGAGCAAATTTAATAGCGGCTTCAACAGCTTCAGTTCCTGAGTTACTAAAAAACATTTTATTAGTGTTTTCAGGTGTGGTGGCCAGTATTTTTTCTGCCAATAAACCACTTAATAATGAAACATCCATTTGTACCAAGTTAGGCAATTCTAAGGTTAATGTTTCTTGTAGTGCGCTTATAACAGTCGGGTGGTTACGGCCTACGGCAAAGACACCAAAGCCACTCAGTAAATCTAGATACTTATTATTATCTTGGTCAAATAAATATTGGCCAATGGCTTTTTTATAATTTTTATCGTAACCAATCGTTCTTAAAACACGAACCATTTGGTTGTTAAGATGTTGCTCATGTAGGTCAAATTTATTATCGAAATGCTGTGAAAAAAGATCGGCGATGCTAAAAGACATGAATACCTCGGTTAGTTTCTATTGCCGTAAAAAGCGGGAAGTACGATAAGTGTACAGACTAATGTGAAGAAAATACCAACTGCCAATAATAAACCCATGCTGGCTGTGCCAACGTGAGGGGTAAAAGCCAGACTGCTAAAGCTACACATAGTGGTTAAGGCGCTGAAAAATACGCCTCGCGCTGTACTACTTTGTAAGATTTCTTTGTGACTGGAAAGGCCAGATTCCAAGCGCTGGAAAATATGGATGCTACTATCGACTCCCATTCCCATTAATAAGGGGAGGGCGATGATATTAGCAAAGTTAAAGCTATTATTGAGTAGGACATTACAGGCTCCAGTTAGTAAACCAGCAAGTAATAGGGGGCCTATGACTAAAAGAGCGCTTCTCAGTTTTCTGAGGATTAATAGCAACAGTATAAAAATAGCAATAATGGCAGCTGAAAAAGCTTCAATAAATGCTTGAACAACTGCAGTACCGGATGCTTGATCAGCGACTGGTAAGCCTGATGATTCAGGGGCGGCATCTTGTACTTCAGTTACAAATTGTTTTAAGTTTTCTATTTTATTTTGATCAAATTCGGGAGTAATTAACACTTTATATTGACCACTCTCACTCAGCCAGTTTCTTTTAATATAGTCGGGCAGGTCGGTTACTTGGTAGGGCACCGCTGAAAGGCTAGACTGTAAACGGCTCATCGTGTAGGGGAGTAAACCCAGTATATTTTGTTCCAGTTTTTTTGATACTGTTTCGCTTGAGTCTTTATAAGTATTCAAGAATAAAATTAGATTGTTTTGTAATTTAATTAAAGATTCTCTAGGTACGTTGGTAGTTGGTTTATTTAATGCATTTGTAATCGCTGTATTTAATGCAATAAGGGCTTGGTAAGGTCGCGTATCAGTTGATGTACGATTAAAATTATTTAGTTGGTCACCTAAAATAAGATCAAGTTCCTCAATAATTTCTAGTTTTTCATTTTGATTATCAGCGACCAAGTCACCCAAAAAAATAGCATTATGAACTGAGGGTAATTGTTGTAATTTATTTGTTAAGTTTTTTGCTGAAGTAAACGAGGGGGACAGCGCAGAGAGAGAAAATGGAGAGTCTGTTTGTGATGACAGTAATTCTTTAATTGTCGAAACAGATTCGCTATTAGGGTCTCTAAGATTGATGGGGTTGGAGTCAAAAGTCAATTGCGTTAGCGTCACAGCAGCAAGGATAGCAATAATGACGCTGATGATACGAATTTGAGTTGCATAACGAAAAGGAAGCTCTGATAAACCAGAAAAATTAAGGGTTACAGGAAATGGTTTTATTTTCTGGATAGAAAATACCGTTAAAAGTGCAGGTAAAACAGTGAGCGAAATTGTTAAGCTGATAATCATTCCCCCAGCAGAGATTATACCAAGCTCAGATACACCTGAATAATCGGTTGGGATAAAGGCTAAAAAACCTAAAGATGTGGTGATTGCACATAGAAATAGTGAGAATCCAACGGTATGAACACTATCATTTAATGCTTGTTGGTTATCCATACCAGCAACACGACACTCTCTATAGTGCAGACAAATATGAATGGCGAAGTCAACACCCAATCCAATATATAAAATAGCAAATGCAATAGAAATTAAATTGAGGTGCCCAATTGAAACCGTAGCAAAGCCAGCTGTTAATATTAGACCCAGAATTAGTACAATAAAGGTGGCAATCAGTAGTTTGAAAGAACGTAAGCCAATCCAAAGTGAAAATAAAACTAAGAAAAGAGATACAATCCCAGCAATAATGGAACCTTCGCCAACACTTTCTAATTCTTCATGCTCCAGTGCTGTTTCTCCTGTTATCCGTATTCTGACGGTTGGATAATCCTGCATAATTTGATTTGCTACTTTTCTTGCCGCATTAAGGGCTTGTGCAGCAGGCATTATTTCATCAAAATTTAACTTTGGTTTAGCGAGAACAAGGGTGCGATTTGAGTTGGTATTAAGCTTATTAGCCGCTAATAAGTTTTGCCAAGAAACCTGATAAGGTTGATTGTTAAGCTGGTGGGCAATAGAGTCATTAACGGCAAGCATTAAGGGGTTAAGATCCATTGGCAAAGACTTGTCATCTTTTTCTAAGGCTTTACTGATTATTTCAAATAATCCTTCCAAATGAAAATGACTGGATAAATAACCGATAAAAGGCTGAGCGTCTATCAATTTACTAGCCAGTTTATCTAATTCATCCTGGCTAAGAAAGAGTAAAGCTTGTTGACTAAAAAAATCATTTTCAGTTGGAGTGTAGGCAGATAAAAAACTATCAGGTAATTTTTTTAGTGCTTGTTCAAGTAATATAGCCGCTTGTGATGTTTGTTCCGGCGTTTGAGCATCTACCACTAAAATAATAACACCAGCATCTTGAGGGAATTCAGTCTCAATTCTGATACGGTTTTTTTGAAAAGGGAGATCAGCTGATAGCATCTCAGCAGTATTGGTATTAACACCCAGGTTATTGATAGTGTAATGCAGACTAGCTGTCGATAAAGCCAAGGTTAGAAGTATTAAAATCCAGGGGTGGCGAAGTATTTTTTCACCCCACCAGCATAAAAAACTATTAATGGTTAATCTTGAATTCATTTTTTAGCTTATTGTAGGGGGAAATTGACGATTGTATTGAGTTGTTTTGCAACTATTTTTAATTTATTTTTGGCTGCATTAAAATGTAGGCCAAGTTTAATTAAACCAGGTAATTCAGAAGGGTGTGTCAATAGAAACCAAAGCAGTTTTGTTAAAATAACATCACCTTGAGCATTTAAAGCATAGCTGACGGCTTTTGGTAAGTTCATACTAACGGGGTCAGCAATACATCTAATAACAACGATGGCTAGCTTATGTTGTTTGGCTACTTGAGCAATGGCAATACTTTCCATATCAAGGGCAATTGCATTTGATTGTGTATTAATGGCTTGTTTATCTGAACTTTGAGCCACAATAGCTGAGCTTTCTGCAAGAAGTCCCGTATTTATTTTTATCGGAGCCAGCTCTTTAATAATGTGATTTAGCCATGGCGACTCAATTGAAAATTGTTGTTGATTTTCTGCTTGCAGGTGGAGGGGTAATACTAAATCACCAGGCATTAAAGTGTCACTTAAAGCTGCAGCGCATCCCCAGCTAATAAGTCTATCAGCACCTTTTTCAATTAATAATTGACTGGCTCTGTATGCATTTTTTGGGCCTGCTCCTGAGCAAGTAACAAGGGTGTTATCATTAATAAAAACACAATCACCTTTATTAATTGTTTTATTTGTAAGGCTGCTGACTTCATCGGCTAATGCAATAATAATTCCTGTAATCACTTTTTTGCCAACTCATTACGATAACGAGCAAGAGCCCAAAGTGGAAAAAATTTAGAATAGCCATGGTATTTTAAGAAAAATACTTTAGGAAAGCCCGGAGCGTTAAAACCTTCATCATGCCATAGGCCGCCTTCAAGCTGTTTAGTTAAAATAAAGTTAATTCCTGCTTTAACTTCCGAGCTATCTGCTTCGCCAGCTGCCATCAGGCCAAGAACTGCCCATGCAGTTTGAAAAGACGTGCTAAAACTATATTTTCCACTGAATTCTTTTTGGTCATAATAACTTTGATTGGTTTCACCCCAGCCACCATCTTCCCGTTGAACGCTTTTTAAATAGTGGACTGCTTTAGTGTAAATAGGGTCTTTTTTAGAGATATTTGTTTGTTCTAATCCTAAAAGTGCAGACCAGGTGCCATAGATGTAATTAGTACCCCAGCGACCAAACCAAGAGCCATCATCTTCTTGTTGTTCACGAATATATTGAACCGTGCGTTCTAAGGCGGGTAAGTATTCATCATGGTTTTGTGCGACCTTGGCCATTAACATCGCACATCGAGCGCTTACGTCGACAGTGGGAGGGTCAAGTAAGGCACCATGATCGGCAAATGGGATTTCATTAAGATAGTAATAAGTGTTATCAATATCAAATGCTCCATAGCCGCCATTTTTAGATTGCATGTCTACAATCCAACGAGTTGCACGATGTATAGATTCATCTAAATCTGCTAGATTTGAGTCAGCCATTGCAAAAGCTACAACAGCAGTGTCATCAACATCAGGATAGTGAGGGTTTGCATACTGAAATGCCCAGCCACCGCCTTGAGAGTCAGGGAGGTCTTTACGCCAGTCACCTGGCTCATTAGAAAGTTGAGTGCTTTTTAGCCATTTATATGCGTGGGTTAAGCTTTTATTATTTGCTGCTGTGTCTGCTTCCTGGAGGGCTAAAGCAGCAAGCCCAGTATCCCAAACAGGGGATAAACAAGGTTGGCAGTAAGCCTCTTTTTCATTAATGACTAAAAGCTTGTCTATTGCTTTGCGAGCAATAACAACGTACTCATGGTCTTTTGGGTAGTCTAAAAGTAATAAAGCTTCATAAGCATATACCATGGCAGGAAAAATTCCACCTAAGCCATCTTCTCCATTCAGGCGTTCAGTAAACCACGCGACAGCTTTATCAGTAGCTAACTGATGTACTTTGTTAGGAATAAGTGGACGTGTTATGCGACCCAGTTTGTCTAAACCTAGAAATATTTTATTCAGAAAGGTGCGTTCAGGGAAGTAATGTTTTTCCTTGTCTGGTGCGATAAGAAAAAGTTCTCGTACACTTACCTTGTTAGGGTTTTTTGCCGTTGCTTTTAAGGTGCAAAGAATAAATAAGGGCACCATAACCGTACGAGACCAATAGGATACTTTATCTAAATGA
>JALSLS010000435.1 GCA_026988195.1 Methylomonas sp. | reverse complement strand
TTCTTTAATGCCAGATATTGATTTACCCACCTCAAAACTTGGCAGACCTCTATTTTTTATCTCGGTACCACTGGAAAAACACTTCGGACATCGAACGATTACTCATTCATTTATTGGTGTGGCTATTATTTGTGGTCTGGCTTTTCCTTTACATGCTGCATATCCATTATATTTTTGGGCGATAGTCGGCGGTTATTGGTCTCATTTGCAGATTGATATGGCTAATATTCGGGGAGTGGATTTGTTTTGGCCATCTGCTATTAGAGTGGTGATGCCTGGCAAGATTAAATTTAGGTTGGAAGTAGGCAGTAAGGCAGAAATGATATTGCTGTGCTCGATGGTGGTGTTTTGCGTTGGCTTGTACCCAATGAGTAATTTAGGGTTACGGGGTGGATTACATCAACTACTAAGAAACTTTGAGATAGCCCATGATGAATATGTGAAGGTACAAGGTAAGAACTTTTATTCACTTGAGTTGAATGCGATTGATAATTTAACGCTAGAACATATTGAATGTACCTGTCCTATATTGGGGGCATGGCAGGGCGGTTTGATTGTTGAATATAACGGTCAGTCTAGGGCGGTAGGGGAGAGTGAGGTTAATCATAATCTTTACCCTACCGAAGCGGTATTGATCAAAGGTGAGCCGTTACGGGTGATTACGCAGCGCATAAAAATGAATGGTCGGTCTTTGCGTTGGTTGGTAGATAATCTGAAGGTTAATCATGATTATTACTTATTGGGTGAGCTATTTGTTGATTCTGGAATGATGGTCAATGTGAATAATATTGAGCTGTATCATCCGGTGATTTTTGGAGGGAGTACGGTTAGGTTGCATTATGCGAGGGCAGGGGACTTGGATGATTATTTGAATATGGTGGCGATTAGGGGGGAGGTTGTTGTGCAGTTTTGGTTGAAGCCTGGGGATGATCCTGTTGAACTGAATTTTAATGATCCAAGTATAGAAGGCAACATGCCGGATGTTTTAGGTGATTTTTTATGAAAGATATGAAGTTTATTTGTTGGGAACGTATTCTTGACAGCAGTGATGACCCGAATTCAGTTTTTACCGAAAGAGCTAAAATAAAAGGTGGCTGGTTAGTATGGTGCGGTGTATCTGGTTTTTTTGGATAAAGGTATATCCATTACTTTTGTTCCTGATGAAAACCACGAGTGGACAGCTGATTTGGTGGAAGATGATTAAATCATTATTGTTTAATCAATTCTGTAACAGGTTGCCCGTTTTGATCTTCGCAGGTATTTCGTCCATAACTATCCCAATGGGGAGTTAAAGGTGTAGGGCAGCCTCTGGATAAATCATACGCATTTATTTTTCCATCTGAGCATACGGCATTGCCATATTTGTCCTGGGTAATAGAAAAACCAGCAGGGCATTGAGCATAGGCAAGAAAAGGTAATAAAAAAAGTATAATTGTTTTAATTATCATTGGATAGCATTGGAATGAGGTAGTGGAATTGAGCCTTTCTATAAGCGACAATATAAATAACTACTATGGTATTGTGTGAAATGTTTTGAAAAGGGCTATAGTTTACTTGCTGTGAGCAGTTGTTTCCAATGGGAATGGTTACTGTCACATTTGTGAAAGTATGATCCGGTTCGAATCCGGCACTGTTCATAGCTTTTTTCCAGAATTTTTTAATGCTAAAACTTTTCGTGACGATCTTAAGTGTTAATTGGTTTGGGTCCTCTGGTATCAATAAACAGCATAATTTGACTGGTGCAGTTTTGGTTGCGGCCTGGTGATGTGGTAGTGGAGTTGAGGTTTTCGGGGAATGAAGTAAATTCTGATATTCTAGGAATATTAAATGATTTGTAGGCCAGCAGAGTTTTAATTATTGGGAGACAAAAGTGACACAACGTAAAATTTCACAGAACGATTTAACGGAAGAGTGGAATGCTAAAGTTAAGATAGGTGATACAGTTGAATATCATAGTTACCCTGGAGCTGAACCACAGTTATTTACGACTCGTACAGCTGCTAGTGTTCTTAGTAATCATACGCCTGTTGTGTGGCTAAATGGTAAAAGTGGCTGCGTTGCGGTTGATGCTTGTAAGCATCTTGGGGCAGGTTTAGTTGATGTTGGGGAATGAGGTAGAGGAGTTGAGATTTTCGGGTGGGTGGAATAGCTCAACTCTTGGGGTGTTGGAGGGGATGTTTTAGCCCATTAAATTACTTTCTTAACGGATCAAGAAGGTGCTTCAGACCGTTGTGATCCAGCTCCTGCATCAGTGCTAATAACTGCCCTAGTTCGCCGGATGGAAACCCCTCTCTTGCAAACCAATTAAGGTAATGTCCTGGTAAATCTGCGATGATTCGACCTTTGTATTTTCCGTAAGGCATGGAAGCTGTAACCAGTTTTTTTAAGTATTCTGGGTTCATTAGTTAAAATATAATCATAAGTTTTATTGAGCATCGTCACCTTTGATTTACAGTAAAATATCAGCTTCAGGTGTGTTTGACTAATGTGAGTAATTAGGATTTAATTCAATGTTGAAGTAGATCAGCTGTTAATTTATTCATTTTTTTCCCTTTGAGGTAATGGTCTATGACCTCCATAGGGTCTATGTAGTAGCAATATATAGGTTTAAAATCTTCAATGTAAATGGGGGAGGTTTTTGTGCTTTTCTGCCTATCTCTTACCTTAACTTCTTTAAAGTTCCCTGCAGTACCTGGAAAAATAAATGTATTCTTGATAGATGCCTCTATATCAAGTGTTTTCAGGGCTTTTTCATAAAATAACTGTTTTACTATATCCCCCCAACCGGGTGCATTGGTAACTTCTGTAGCAGCATAGTACTTGGCATCAGCAATGGTATATTTGTTAGTATTTTGGTCATGCATAATAATATCTGTTCTCATACCTTTGTTATCTGCAGTTATAAATTCCCCGTCTTTATCTATATAAACTGGAGTAGGCAATTTTCTATTGAGATTGACAGTATGGTCTAATACTTTGCCTAGCATATGTTCCCAGCAGGAATGAAATTTTTGCACTCCTAATATAAAATCAGATCTGTCAGTACCGCTATCTTTTTTTAGGTACTTTATAAGCAACTTTAATAGTCTTATATCGCGATCAGAATAAGCTTGGTTAAGTTCGTTCGTTAATTTTGATACTTGATGTGAAATATTTCCTTTTGGGGGTGAATAGTCTTTGAGTTCAGGAGCTATTGTTTGGAGTGCGCCAGTTAGTATCCATGAAAATTGAATATCCAGTTTATGAATAATATTTGCGTGAATTATTGCAATTTCACAATTATTGAAATATTGTCTTTTTATACCATGCGTATCTAAATAAACAGGTTGACCATTCTTCGAAGGAAATGGAGTTACTCGATTAACTGTTCTTTTCCAGTCGGGCTTACCTAGATTAAGTTTCCTGATATCTTTACGGGTGGTATATATTCCATTTTTCCTAAAATCATCAAGTAATTCGAAAATAAGACTTAACTGATCTAGTCCCTGCTTTCCATCACCGCCATCCATTATATCTATATTTTTTTTATCTTCCCGCCCGTATTTTGTTACGGCTTTTAGGGTATTTGATGCGAGGGTAAGTTGTTGCTCCTGAATATCATTTTTCACTGATCTAGGAAGAAAAACATAGGTACTTACATTCAGCATTAACACCCCAACGAAAGAGACCTTCTTAACTTCATTGCCAAGAATAAGACCTCGCCTTTTTATTTCTTCAGCGAGATTATCAGGTAAGCTTGTCAATAATGCCCTGTCAAAATATATTTCAGGACAGGTCACTTGATTACTCAGAATCATCGGCTTCTGTAGGCTCAGTAATTAGTCCTTCCACTTTGTGATAGAAATCATCACTGAATGTTTTCTTGTTATCAAAATAGCGTGTCAGCTGACCATATGTTTTTATATCCGAATTGAATACGGTTTCCTTCATGCCATGACGAAGCACATCATCCCATAAGTACATAAACAACTTTCCTGTCATAACTTCTTTTTTATTATCTGATATCTCATTTTCTGACAAGAAAAATGGTCCGAAATGCCTGTCTTCAGGTATACCCTGTTCGGTAAGTATTGTATTAATTGTAATCGCAAAGTCTTTCCAGCTAATATTTACTATAACTCCTTCCATATTAGGTAGTTGTAGGTTACCTGAATGGCATGATTTAAAATCAAGAGGAATATATCTGAACTGCCAGCGGCGTTTAAATGCTGTATCAAGAGGCATTACCGCCTGATCACTGCTATTCATCGTAGCGAGCAGAGTTAGATTCCCGGGAAGTTGGAGTTTGCCGTTTTCAAGAGCAGTTCCTGAGTTATCCTTGATATAGGTTTGCATATCAATATCTGAAAGGGTAATACTGTAACGGCTCTTTCCAGTACCTGATTCTCTATCCAGAAGTTGAAATATTTCACCGAACACAGATGCGGCAGGTGCTCTGTTAATTTCTTCTATAACCAGCCAGTAATGGTGCTCTGGATCTTTTATAGCATTAAGAACAGCAGTGGTAAATGGTCCGGGGCGAAACTCATATTTGATGGAGTCGTCGTCCATTACCGGTTTAAGGCAACCTACAAAATCACTGTTTGTGGTATCTGCATGAAATACTGTGCGTACAGTATTTGTTTCATCTACTTCATTATCTATTGTGTGACTTTTTCCTGTTCCTGGTGCGCCGTAGTAAATGATATTAACTCCTTGCTTAGCTGGACTTACCAATAAAGCTGGAGGAATGCTATTTCCAATATCATAAAGGTCAATAACATCATTTAATATATCTAGAGTGATATTAATGTTTAATAATGAGAAAGGACATTCTTTATTAAAGTCAGTATTATTTGTAGAAATATTGTTTGCACAATAGATCAATCTAGAAATAGCATTAAACAATAGTTTTGATTGTTCTTTACCAACAACAGAAATTCTTGAATTAGGGAAATAATTATCAGATATTACTCGTAATGGCTTTTCAGAGTAATTCCAGTGGGTTGCTGTTAGTGGTGAATCACTGCCGTTATTAAAACGGTTAATTATAGATTTAAAATTTTCGTTTTCAGTATCAAAAGAACCCTTTATTAAAGAAGGGTTTTTGTTGCACCACTCAATATAGTGTGATATTTCAGAATAACTAGACTTTATAATTTTAAAAGCATCTCTTAGAGATATAAACCCTATATCGTGTGGTTGTGAGTTTGAGTTTGCTATCTGAAAGTATGCTCCTGAATCAAACATTTTCACTTTAAATGCTGAACTACTATCCAAGGACTCAATAGAGTTTCTGAAGCTTTTGAGTCGTGTTAAATTCATGGCCATAAAAGTGATCCCTTAAGTGCTTGTCTGTGTCTACATGAAATGTTATTATAGCCAGGTCTAAAACCGGATAAGTTTATTGCCTCAGGCCAAATAATAAATATGGATAATGCAGCACAATATATCAGAGAAACTCGTGAAAGACTCGGTCTTGGACGAACGGAGTTTTCAAATTTACTCGGATTGAACTCTACGGGAGAGAGAACAGTACGTGGTTGGGAGACTGGAGAGCATAAGCCTACTCAGAAAAAACTTCAAGATATAAGTAGACTTGAAGGTAGCCTTAAGGAATTAAGAGAAAAGGCACCCTTTAGCCAGAAAAAAAAATCCACATTCAAATTTATCGACCTGTTTGCAGGAATTGGTGGGATCCGTATTCCATTTCAACAGCTTGGTGGTGAATGTGTATTCACTTCAGAATGGGATAAATTTTCCCAGAAGACTTATATAGCTAATTTTGGTGAAGTTCCACGAGGAGATATAACGCAGATCAAAGCCTCTGAAATTCCAGCCCACGATATACTATTGGCCGGATTTCCTTGTCAGTCATTTTCACAAGCAGGCCTTAAAAAAGGTTTCAGTGACACCCGTGGAACTATGTTTTTTGAAATACAGCGAATTTTATCTAAACATCGACCTAAAGCATTCCTTCTTGAGAATGTTAAACAGTTAAAGGGGCATGATAAAGGCAGAACACTAGAAACTATTCTTGCAATCCTTCGCGGTGAACAAGAGCATGAGGTGCCTTCAGATATTCCTATGAGTGAAGATGCTAGGGCTGCATTGTCAGAAAACCTTAATTACTGCGTTGATTTTAAAGTATTACGCGCAGGAGATTTCGGCTCGCCTCAGAACAGAGAGCGTATTTTTATTGTTGGGTTTGATAAAGATTATTATGGTGAAAGTGCAATATATGACGATATATTCAGGTGGCCGGTGGCACCAAAAACACAAACCCGTGTAGGTGATATTCTTCAGGATTTAAGCATAATAAATCCTGAAGATGATAAATATACAATTTCAGATAAATTATGGGCTGGTCATAAAAGACGTAAAAAGGAGCATGAAAACAAAGGCAATGGGTTTGGATATTCACTGTTTAATAAAGACAGTGAATACACCAATACTATTAGTGCTCGTTATTATAAAGATGGCTCAGAAATACTTATTGATCAAACCGTACTAGGTAAGAATCCAAGAAAATTAACTTCCCGAGAATGTGCGAGATTACAGGGGTTTCCTGAAGAATTCATTGTTAATGCAGTATCTCAGGGACAAATGTATAAACAATTTGGTAATTCAGTTTGTGTGAAAGTAGTAAAAGGGGTGGCCGAAAAAATCATAGATGCAATGGAATCAGCTGAAAACATAAGAGTTAAGATGGTTAATCAACGAGCTATTAAATGATTTAAGAGCGATTAAGCTGTGTCAGAGATATTTACAGGATCATTTAAATATCCGCCACCAACTTACTCAACCTCTCCTGCCCCGCATGCGTATAAATCTGAGTAGTAGCAATACTTGAATGCCCCAGCAAAGCCTGTATATCAATTAATTGTACGTCTTTCTCTAAAAGGCGTGTAGCGTAAGTGTGTCTTAATTTATGCGGCGTAACCTTTTTATTAATCCCTGCTTTATCCACCAGCTTCTTTAAATACGCACGAGCCGCATGTTGTCCCACAGGTTTTCCTCCAGGTTTCTTGGCAAATAGGTATTCATCACGGGATTTATCAGCAATTGATACAGAAAATACCCGACCAAAAGACTCTGGCAATGGGACCTGCCTTTCTTTATCACCCTTCCCTATTACTCTTACTGATTTAGCCACGCCATCGACTATGCGAACATCACTGGTTTTTAATCCCAATGCTTCGCTAATTCGTAGTCCTGATTTTTGGATTAATTCAAAAAGTAATTCATAGCGTTGGCGTATCTTAACCGATGATGTTTTAGAGCGGCCAAAAATAGTTTCAGGAATATCATCATAATTACGCATAGCCCTCATAAATTCGTCTTGCTCTTCGGTTTCTAACCAAATCGGTATACGGGTAGGAAACTTGGGCTTATC
>JALSLS010000434.1 GCA_026988195.1 Methylomonas sp. | reverse complement strand
AACAGCCCTGTTCAGCAAGGTATGGTTGCGATGCTGGGTACCTTTATTGATACTTTGCTTATTTGTACTATGACTGCTTTGGTTATTATCACTACAGGTGCTTGGTCTAGCGGTGAAACAGGGGCTGTGTTATCTACCTTAGCCTTTAATATAGCGATACCTGGATGGGGTGGGTATATTGTGGTCTTTGGCTTGGTGGTTTTTGCTTTTACGACCATTTTAGGCTGGAGTTACTATGGCGAACGTTGTGCTGAGTTCTTATTGGGTACTCGAGTTATTTGGCCTTATCGTATCTTATGGTTATGTGCTATTCCGGTTGGAGCAATGGGGAAGCTGGGTATTATCTGGTTGATGGCGGATGTAATGAATGGCTTGATGGCGGTACCAAACTTAATTGCTTTGGGTTTATTAAGCCCTGTGGTTTTTAAGATGACTCGAGAATATTTGAAATAGTAAGGCAACCAGCAACAAATAACCTACCCACCTTACTGGCTTTTTTATCCCTGCTCAAACCATCTCAATCGTTACGTAGCTGGCTATGGTCGCAACCAGCATCCTACTTCAAGCGACACTTGCACATCCATGTGCTTCGCGCCTCTTGAGATGATTTGAGCAGAAAAAAAATCTGCACAACCTGGGTAGGTTATTTATTGCCAGTTGCCTAAGGGTATAAATAAGCTATGTAGGTCTAGTTATATTTTGCCAGTCAGATCTACAATACCAATCTAGTTGAGGTTTATACCAAGCTGTCGAAATCAGCCGCTTTATACCTACTTTCCTTTCCCTATTTATGGTTATCAACTTTATAGGATGTGCCGACGTAGGAGGCGCATCGACGGCTATTGATGCGCTTCGTTCCTCAGTACACCCTATGAGTTCTATTTGTTGCTGTTATACCAAGCTTAACAAAACCCCAGCGGCTACAGCAGAGCCAATAACACCGGCAACGTTTGGCCCCATCGCATGCATCAGTAAGAAGTTATGAGGGTTACTTTCTAAACCTACTTTGTTTGCTACTCTAGCTGCCATTGGGACAGCTGATACGCCTGCCGCACCAATTAATGGGTTGATAGGGGTGTCGCTAAATTTATTCATGATTTTAGCCATTATTACACCGCAAGCGGTACCAATACAAAAAGCTATAGCACCTAGAGCCAAAATACCTAAAGTTTCTGCTTTTAAAAAAGCATCAGCACTTAGCTTAGAGCCAACAGCAAGCCCTAGGAATATTGTTACAATATTAATTAATTCATTTTGAGCTGTTTTACTTAATCGTTCAACTACGCCGCAACTATTCATTAAGTTGCCGAGACAAAACATTCCAACTAATGGGGCAGCTGAGGGTAGAAGTAATGCGCTGAGAGTTAATAGCATTAACGGGAAAATTATTTTTTCAGTTTGACTAACCACACGCAGTTGTTGCATTTCAATTTTTCGCTCATCTTCAGTCGTCAATGCTCGCATAATGGGAGGCTGAATTAAGGGAACTAGAGCCATATAAGAGTATGCTGCAACAGCAATGGGGCCGAGTAGATCTGGGGCAAGTTTAGAGGCTACATAAATAGCAGTAGGTCCATCAGCACCACCAATAATGGCAATGGCAGCAGCATCTTGTAGTGAGAACTCCATGCCTGGAATGAGGTTTAATGCTAGAGCACCTAAAAGTGTAGCAAAAATACCAAATTGAGCGGCAGCGCCTAGAAATAAGGTTTTAGGGTTTGCAAGCATGGGGCCAAAATCAGTCATGGCTCCAACCCCCATAAAAATAAGTAGGGGGAATATACCTGATTTAATCCCAAAATATAAGTAATGTAAGATACCGCCTTCTTCAGCAATGCCTGCGATGGGAATGTTGCTTAAAACTGCTCCAAAGCCGATAGGAAGTAATAATAAAGGTTCAAAACCTTTTTTTATGGCCAGGTAAAGTAATAGAAAGCCAACGAGCATCATGATGACTTGTGGTCCAGTAAAGTTATACAGGCCAGTGCTTTCC
Organism: Methylomonas sp.; assembly: GCA_026988195.1. GTDB lineage: Bacteria > Pseudomonadota > Gammaproteobacteria > Methylococcales > Methylomonadaceae > QPIN01. The sequence continues at coordinate 5,391 of JALSLS010000434.1, read as the reverse complement.
CATAAGGCAATGAGATTATCCATAAAATAATTATCTTTTTAAGTTAAGTTTGGGTAGAAACAATGAAAGATTATTACCCTCTCATAAGGCTCCTTTTAAATAGGAGGTTCTGGGGCAATAATCTTTCGAAGCTCTTTAGTTCTATAGGGTATACTTCTCGCGGTCACAGATGCGGAATTTATAAGCTGCTGATTTTTGTCGATAGCAAGGCGCTGAAACAGGCGCATAGCAAGCTACGCAACTGTTTCAGCAACGCAGCTATTGGCAAAAACTCAGCGGTTAGAAAACCGCAGTCGTGACCGCGCGAAGTATAACTATAAGGCTAAAATTTACGATCAAATTATAATGTGATTAAAGGTTCGCCAACCGCTACAGCATCACCTTCTTTTACATTCAGGACGCTAACGGTTCCTGAAATTTTAGAGCGTACTTCAGTTTCCATTTTCATTGCTTCCATTATTAAAACAATATCGCCATGAGTCACTTGTGCACCAAGAGTTACATTGACTTTTAAGATGGTTCCAGCCATAGGTGATTCAATTACTTCGCCCCCACTTGTGTTCTCTGAGGCCGTAGCTGGTGTGGAGCTATTATGTTGAATGCTGATATTTGAACCCCCTGGGCCAACAGCTACATTGTAATTTCTACCATCAACATTGACTGAGTAAGTTTCTGTTGGAGTGTTGGCAGTTGGTGCATTTGCTGCAGCAAATGCTTCTGGATTGGGTGCAGGTTCAAAGGCAGCTGGATTGTTACGGTTAGCAATAAATTTCCAGCCAACTTGAGCAAAAAGACCATTGATGAGAGCATCTTCTTCAATGTTTTCTGCAAGCGTTACATCTTCTGCTTTTGCTTTTTCTTTAACATCAGTGATTAGTTTGTGCATTTCTGGCGCAATCAAATCAGCAGGGCGGCAAGTAATTGCTTCCGCACCGTCTAAGACACGAGCCTGTAATTCTTTGTTAACAGCTGCAGGCGCCGCACCATATTCGCCTTTTAATACACCAGCGGTTTCCTTGGTGATTGTTTTGTAACGCTCACCAGCAATAACATTTAGAACGGCTTGAGTGCCTACAATTTGTGATGTGGGTGTTACTAAAGGAATAAAACCTAAGTCTTCGCGTACTTTAGGGATTTCTTTTAATACCTCATCAAACTTGTCGGCAGCACCTTGCTCTTTCAGTTGGCTTTCCATGTTGGTTAACATGCCGCCAGGTACTTGAGAAATTAATATGCGGCTATCAACACCTTTTAAGCTGCCTTCATGTTCCGCATATTTTTTTCTGACACCTCTAAAGTAACTTGCAATATCTTCTAATTTTATTAAGTTTAAACCTGTGTCTCGTGTTTGGCCTTCTAGGCTAGCAACAATTGTTTCAGTAGGGCTGTGACCATAAGTCATACTTAAAGATGAAATGGCGGTATCTACATTGTCGATACCTGCTTCAGCCGCCTTAATAATAGTAGGAACACTTAATCCCGTCGTTGCATGACAGTGTAAGTGAACTGGAATATCGGTTGCCTGTTTTAATTTTGTGACTAATTCAAAGGCATCATAAGGCTTTAATAACCCTGCCATATCTTTGATGCAAATGGAGTGAGCGCCCATGTCTTCGATTTGTTTACCCTGAATAACCCATTTATCTATAGTATGGAATGGGCTAGTCGTATAGGAAATAGTACCTTGTGCATGTGCATCAGTATTTAGAACCGCTTTTACAGCCTGCTCAATATTACGCATATCGTTCATAGCATCAAAAATACGGAACACATCCATACCATTAACGACACAGCGTTCAACAAATTTATCGACTACATCATCGGCGTAATGACGGTAGCCTAAAATGTTTTGACCCCGAAAGAGCATTTGCTGAGGCGTATTTGGCATCGCTGCTTTTAACAAGCGTAACCTTTCCCAAGGGTCTTCACCCAAGTATCTAATGCAGGCATCAAATGTAGCGCCACCCCATGATTCAATAGACCAATAGCCTATTTGATCTAGTTTTTCACAAATAGGGAGCATATCTTCAATACGTAAACGTGTTGCCAATATTGATTGGTGAGCATCTCTGAGTACAACTTCTGTTATGCCTAAAGGTTTTTTAACCTCTGTCATGGTGTTTCTCCTAATGACCTTTTTGGGTCAGTTTTAACTAAAGCCACCTTTGTAGATTGACTTTGAGTTTCCTGAATAGTGATCTATTATTTAGGAACGTGTATGGAATAGCTTCCCGAAATTATAATGTAGGATTTTTGTTTCAGGTGGAATGATCTCATGAGGCGCATAGCAAGCTACGCAACGAATGAGATCATTCCATCTGGAGCAAAAAGACAAGTTAGAAATCGGGAAGTTGTTTCATGCACGCTCCTTAGGGGCTGGAAATAAATAATCGTCTCATATTGGACAGTTATTCTTTTCCAGTTCCCTTATGTTTATTGCGATATTGGTGTACCGCTACACTGATTGCAGCAATTACATTGGCATCTGTATGGCTAGTTGAAGCCGATGCTGGAGATGTTGCTGAAACAGGCTGTTCTGGAAAGAAACGCTGTATTATTGATGCTATGATCTTTACCATAACAATTAGCAGTGCTAAAAAGACGAAGACTATTCCCATTCCTATTAGCATTAATTCAATACCTGAATTCATCATTTCGGTCATGATTATTCTCTATTTGAAACAATTATTTTGGGCATTATAACATATTTTATTATGAGCATTTCTTGCGGAAAAGCTGCTCGATTTTGCAGAGCTGGTACTGCGAATCAAGGCTTGCTATCGATAAGGCAACCAGCAACAAATAACCTACCCACCTTGCTGGCTTTTTTATTCCTGCTCAAACCATCTCAGTCGTTACGTAGCTGGCTATGCGCCTCTTGAGATGATTTGAGCAGAAACAAAAAATCTGCGCAACCTGGGTAGGTTATTTATTGCCAGTTGCCTAAGGCAGCTGGAAATAAATAATCATCCATTATTAGGCATTAGTTTGTTTCCATCTCCCTAAGGCTATGTGTAGAATGCAAGCTATAAACTTAAAGTATAGGGCTATCAAATGAATAAGCAAAAAACCGAACAGCAGTGGAAAGAAGCACTTTCAGCAGAGCAATTTGATATTTGTAGGAAAAAATCAACGGAACGACCTTTTAGTGGGAAGTATACGGACTGCAAGCAAGCGGGAACTTATCTTTGTGCATGTTGTGGTGAAAGCTTGTTTGATTCTGATGTTAAATATGACTCAGGTTCGGGTTGGCCTAGTTTTTGGCAGGTAATTGACCCCAAAAAAATCAAAGAAATTACAGATGAAAGCCTAGGTATGAAGCGAGTAGAGGTAACGTGTCGCTCATGCGATGCTCATTTAGGGCATGTATTTGAAGATGGTCCCCAACCTACTGGGTTGCGTTATTGTATTAATTCAGTATCATTGGAGTTACAACAGAAATGAGTGCAGCTCAGCAGCAGGTAAAAGCTTTATTAGCGTTTATTGATCAAAGCCCAAGTGCTTATCATGCAGTAAAGAGTATTGAAGAGACATTAATACGCTTTGATTTTAAACGGCTACAGGAAACAGAAAAATGGAGCCTAAAGCCTAGTGGTCGATATTTTGTTATTCGAGATGATTCATCCATTATTTTCTTTGTTGCAGGAAAAAAGCCATTAGAAGAGGTTGGTTTTAAAATTTTAGGTGCCCACACAGATTCTCCTGGGTTAAAAATAAAACCAAATGCGGTAAAAAATACAGATGGGTTGCTTAGGTTAGGCGTAGAGGTTTATGGTGGGCCTATTCTGGCAACGTTTACTGATAGGGATTTAAGTTTAGCAGGAAGATTTAGTTATAAAACAAATGCAGGGGGAGTTGCTAGCCAATTAGTTATGTTTGATCAGGCTCTATTACGGTTACCCAACCTTGCTATTCATATGAATAGAATGGTTAATGAAGAAGGCTTGAAGCTTCATAAACAAAATGAACTGGCTTTAATCTTATCTACCGCTGTAGAAGACCAAATATCAGAAAAATATTTATATGAATTGCTTGCAACAGCTTCAGGTATTGAGGCTGATAAAATTATATCTTGGGAGCTAAATGTTTACGACACCCAAAAGGGTAGCTTTTGGGGGGATGAACAGCAGTTTTATGCAAATAGTCAATTAGATAATTTAGCCTCTTGTCATGCAGGTTTACAGGCACTTCTCAACAAAAATAGCTTGGACGCTAACAGCACGGTGGTTTGTGCTTTTTTTGACCATGAAGAGGTGGGTAGTGAAAGTACCAAGGGCGCTGATGGTAGCTTTTTACCCGATGTTTTACAGCGTATTGCCTTTGCTTTTGATATTAATAAAGAGGATTATCAACGAGCATTAGCTAAAAGTTTTATGATCAGTGCTGATATGGCTCACGCCTACCAGCCTAATTTTCCATCTGCTTATGAACCTGAGCATAAAGTCACTGTTAATCAAGGGCCTGTGATTAAGGTTAATGCTAATCAGCGATATAGCTCAGAAAGTATTTCAGAAGCCATGTTTATACAATGGTGTGAACAAAGTAACGTACCATACCAGACCTATTCTCATCGAACAGATATTCCTTGTGGTAGTACTATTGGCCCTATGACTTCAGCAAAACTAGGCATACGGACCGTTGATGTAGGAAACCCCATGTGGGCGATGCATAGTATAAGAGAAAGTGCTGGCGTTGAAGATCACGGATATATGATCAAGGTTTTGAATAGTTTTTTTGCTGAGAAATAGTATTATTCATGTTTTATTCTATACTTAAAACTCTTTTCTCTATTGTGTAGGAGGTAAAGCAAGCGTGATTTTTTTGAGTTATTTGGTAACTGCTCACCCTATAAAAAGCAACTGTCGCTCTTAGCTCCTTCTCCCAAAGGGGAGAAGGTTGGGATGAGGGGGGTAAAATAAGCTTCCCTTTATAATCTTAAAGAGAAAGACTCTTATTTACCCCTCACCCAACCCTCTCCCCGCTTGGGAGAGGACTTAAGAGCACAAGTTACGGGTGAGTAGTTACGTTATTTGTAAGGGTGATCTGTAAGTGGGTGGTTGTCTACGGCCTGTAGAAGTAGAAAGTCCTATGCATTTTAGTTTTATCATCTCTCAGTTAGCTTTTTATAAGGGAAAGACTTTTTTAATGAGATTTTTTCTTGTCATATTTAGTGTGTTTTTTTTTAGTCAGTCAGGCGCTGGAGAGAACAGTATTGAATATAAAATTAAGGCAGGATATCTGTATAACTTTACTAAATTTATTAGTTGGCCTGAAAATGAGTTAAAGACTTTTAATATTTGTATTTTAGGTGAGGATCCTTTTGGTTCGATTTTAGATCCTATTGAAAAACGGGCTGTTAAAAATAAACCTATCAAGCTAAGTCGAATAAAA
>JALSLS010000433.1 GCA_026988195.1 Methylomonas sp. | reverse complement strand
CAAGGAGAAATGCAGTGGGTGGAAAGAATTCGAGCTGGTCTTGATGAAAATCGGTTTGTGTTATATGGGCAGCTTATTGTCCCGATTGCTGATAAAAATCAAGAAGGGTTGCACTTTGAAACCTTAGTTCGTTTTTTGGATGAGAAAGGTAAGGTAATACCTCCAGGCGCTTTTTTACCTGCCGCTGAACGCTATAATTTAGCGACAGCCTTGGATAAGTGGGTTATTTCGCACTTGTTTGAATGGTTGGAACAGCATCCAGATTGTTTAAATAGATTGGCAGTATGTTCTGTTAACTTATCTGGCCTGTCTTTATCAGATGAAAGTATGTTGGATTTCATTACTGAAGCTTTTATAAAATATTCAATTCCGACCACTAAAATTTGTTTTGAAATTACAGAGACAGCGGCTATTGGTAACCTAAATGATGCGACTCAATTTATTCAGCAGTTAAGAGGAATAGGTTGTTCATTTTCATTAGATGATTTTGGAAGTGGGCTTTCCTCATTTGCATATTTAAAAAACCTTCCTGTTGATTATTTAAAAATTGATGGTTTATTTGTTAAAGATATACTTGAAGATAAAGTTGATTTGGCAATGGTTAAATCAATTAATGAAGTCGGGCATGTGATGGGTAAGAAGACTATCGCAGAATTTGTTGAGAATAAAGAAATTTTCGATTTGTTAAATGAGTTAGGTGTTGACTATGCCCAAGGGTATGGGATTGCTAAGCCAGTACCTTTAAGTGAGTTATTATGAAAATACAGCTTACAAAAGTTATTCAATTTATTTGTTTGAGTGTTGTTTTGATAGATGGAGCAGCTGAAGAAATTGATGATTTCTTTGCAATGACTCCTGAGCAGTTAGCTAATATTTCCATCTCCATTGCATCAGGTACTGCAAAGCCAGCTTATCAGTCGGCAGCGGTTACTTCGGTGATTACTGCAGAGCAAATTAAAACCATGGGGGCAACAGAACTCTCCCAGGTATTAGAAACAGTGCCGGGTCTTCATGTTGGTATTCAAGCCGTTACTAATGATCCAGTGTACTCTATGAGAGGGATGAGTAATGGTGTAAATAATCAAGTGTTAGTCCTGCTAAATGGCACGCGTTATTCTGTGCCATACAAAGGCAGTGGGATGCAAGGAATGGAGTTGCCTGTAGAGGCAATTCAGCAAATCGAAGTTATTAGAGGGCCTGGCTCAGCATTATATGGAGCCGATGCTTTTGCGGGTGTTATTAATATTGTGACTAAAAAAGCTAAAGATATTGCGGGGACTGAAATCGGTATTCGTGGTGGGTCATGGGATACACAAAGTATTTGGGGGATGCATAGTGATTATTGGTTAGGCTGGGATATAGCAGCCACTTTACAGTATGCGCATAACAATAACGATGGCAATAGAATTATAAATTCAGATGCACAATCACAATTTGATGCCTTGCTTGGAACGAATGCTTCTTTGGCGCCAGGGGAAATGCAAACTAAAGTTGAAAGGTGGAATGCCCATTTAAATTTACAACGAAAACACTGGGATATTAATTTTTGGGCTTTTAATGAAGTGGATGCTGGGATGCGAGCAGGAACAGCAGGTGCTTTAGATGATGAAGGCCGGGTTAATGGTGAAAGTTATTTAACAGATTTACGATTTTCCTCTGAAGATTTGATTAAAAATTGGGAGTTGTTAGCGCATACAAGCTATTTATATACTAATGTAGATTCAAATTTACACCTTTTTCCTGATGGTAGTGTTCTTCCTATAGGCATTTCAGGTAATGTTAATGGTACTGGAAATATAACATTATTTCCTGAGGGTATGCTGACTCAGATTGGAATTCAGAACCAGGTGCTTACATTTGAATTAGGGACTATATTTAAAGGCTTTAAGGATCATTTGATAAGGTTAAGTTCAGAATTTAGATATGAACAAGTGCAAACAACAGAGAGTCGTAATTTTGGGGCTGGCATACTTAATGGTACTCAGCCTGTTGTCGATGGAGCACTCACTAATGTCACGGGGACGGAATATATTTTTATGCCTGACTCTCAACGGTCAATATGGTCAGTGGCTTTGCAAGATGAATGGCAAATTGCACAGGACTGGCAATTAACCATGGGGCTAAGGTATGACCAATATTCTGATTTTGGTAATACCGTTAATCCACGCGCTGCCTTGCTTTGGGAAATTAATGAACAGTTAAGTAGTAAGATTTTGTATGGCAGAGCTTTTAGAGCACCCAGCTTTTTAGAGCAAAAGCAGCAGAATAGTGGGTTATTTAATGGAAATCCAGATCTTGAACCTGAAACGATTCAAACAATAGAGTTAGCATTTGATTATCGCCCCATCAGTAATTTAAGGTTAGCCAGTAATTTTTATTTTTATGAAATTGAAGATTTGATTGCTCAGAAAGCTGCCGAACTAACCGTTGAGAACACTGAAGGACAAACAGCTTATGGAGCCGAGTTTGAATGGGACTGGAAGATAAATGAGCAGTGGGATTTTAGGGGAAATTACGCTTGGCAATATGCCCGAAATAACCAAACTAAGCGACGTGTTGCAAATGTACCTGAACACCAAGTTTATATAGCTGGAGCATGGCGCTTTTTGCCAAAATGGCAATTGCAAACCCAGCTAAACTGGATTGGGCATAGAATTAATGATGAGGCCAGTACTAATAATCAATTAGCGGACTATCAAACAGTTGATGTAACCTTAAATAGTCGGCGGTTTTTTGGGTATGTTGATTTTTCTGCTTCAGTTCGAAATGTTTTTGACGAGCAAGGCAAAGAAGCAGCCGTTAATAGTTTTAAAGATAACCTGCCTATTGCCAGTCGTAGCTTTTATTTAGAAACAAGTATTCGTTTTTGAAGAACCTTTTACCCAGTGATGGTGAGCTTTATTTATTTAAACAGTTTTACCCAAAAATTGAAGCTAACCTAATTTTTAATTCACTATTAAACAGTTTAGCTTGGCAGCAAGAGCAGATTTTTCTTTATGGCCGTTGGGTCAAAGTACCGAGACTGATGTGTTGGTATGGTGATGAAAATGCACAATACCAATACTCAGGGGTAAGTCATCAGCCGCAACCATGGACTCAAGAACTATTGACTGTTAAACATAAAGTTGAAGAAAATTTACCCTGTACTTTCAATAGTGTAATGGCTAACTTGTATCGAAATGGCTCTGACTCTATGGGCTGTCATGCAGATGATGAGAAAGAATTAGGTGATAATCCCTTTATTGCATCTTTAAGTTTTGGAGAACCGCGACTGCTTAAATTTCGACATAAAAAAAGTAAACAGGTAATGGATATTGTTTTGGGGCATGGTGATCTATTATTGATGGCTGGTGAAATCCAGCATTATTGGAAGCATGAATTACCAAAAACAAAAAAGATTAAAAATGAGAGAATTAACTTAACGTTTAGACGAATTATGTAGCCTTGATGTAGCGAAGCGAAATCAAGGTAAACTTGATTCCACTTTTTTATTTTATCAAGGTTATACTTCGCGCGGTCACGGATGCGGGATTTATAAGCTGCTGATTTTTGTCGATAGCAAGGCGCTGAAACAGGCGCATAGCAAGCTACGCAACTGTTTCAGCAACGCAGCTATTGGCAAAAATTCAGCGGTTAGAAAGCCGCAGTCGTGACCGCGCGAAGTATACAAAGGCTTATAGTGCTTTAAAACCAATATCAGTTCGGTAAAAAGCTTTATCCCAATGAATTTTATCAGTTAATTCATAAGCTTTTCTTTGAGCATCAGCTAAGTCATCACCCAAAGCACATGCGCATAAAACTCGGCCGCCAGAGCTTACAATATTGCCACCTTTTTCAGTGGTTCCTGCATGAAAAACTTTGCTATCAGCCTGTTCTTCAGAAGGTAAGCCAGAAATAACATCCCCTTTATTATAGTTATCAGGGTATCCACCAGCCGCTAACACAACACCAAGCGCAGGACGGTCATCCCACTTTGTTGTTGTGTTAGCTAAGGTTTTATCCAAGGCAGCTAAGCATAAATCAACAAGGTTGCTTTTTAAGCGCATCATAATGGGCTGTGTTTCGGGGTCACCAAAACGACAGTTGTACTCTAAGACTTTAATACCGCCATCTTTATTGATCATTAAACCCGCATATAAAAAACCAGTATAAGGGATTCCATCATCTCTCATACCTTTTAGAGTAGGGTTAATGACCTCATCCATGACTTTTTTGTGCATTGCAGACGTTACAATAGGGGCAGGAGAATATGCACCCATACCACCCGTATTGGGGCCTTTGTCGCCATTATCTCGTGCCTTATGGTCTTGAGAGGTTGCCATCGCTAAGGCGTTTTCACCATCTGCAATCACGATAAAACTGGCTTCTTCGCCATCAAGAAACTCCTCAATAACAACCCGGTGACCGGCATCACCAAAACTATTACCTGACAGCATATCGGTAACAGCATCAATCGCTTGTTGCTCAGTTTCGGCAACAATAACACCTTTACCGGCAGCTAAACCATCTGCTTTAACAACAATAGGAGCGCCTTTAGCATGGATGTAGTCTATTGCAGGCTGTGTTTCAGTAAAGGTTTGGTATTCAGCAGTAGGAATATTATGCCTAGCCATAAAATCTTTACAGTAAGTTTTCGAGCCTTCTAGTTGTGCCGCTTTTGCTGAAGGGCCAAAACATTTTAATCCTGCTTCAGTAAAGGCATCAACAATCCCCATGACTAAAGGCACTTCTGGGCCAATAATAGTCAGGGCAATATTTTCTTGTTGAGCAAACTCAATTAGGGCTGGAATATCTTCAGCAGCAATAGCAATATTACTAATATTATCTTCTATCGCTGTCCCAGCATTGCCTGGAGCAACAAAGACAGTGCTGACATTTGATGATTGTTTGGCTTTCCAGGCTAGGGCATGTTCACGACCACCACTACCGACGATAAGTATTTTCATTGAGGATCTCGTACTTTTATATATTTGATAGGTAGGTTGGGTTAGCTTATCAAGCGAAGCGCGATAACGTAACCCGACATTGTTAGCTGAGTTATCGGGTTAGCTTTTTTCACTAGGTTCAAAAAGCTAACCCAAGCTACAGGATATTTATTTAATGTTTGAAATGACGCATACCTGTAAACACCATAGCAATATCGTGTTCATCTGCGGCTTCAATGACTTCATTATCACGCATGGAACCACCTGGCTGAATAATGGCTGAAATACCGGCTTCTGCGGCAGCATCAATACCATCTCTAAAGGGGAAGAAGGCATCAGATGCCATGGCTGAGCCAGAGACAACTAAGTTTTCATCAGCCGCTTTAATACCGGCAATTTTAGCAGAATAGACACGGCTCATTTGTCCCGCTCCAACACCAATAGTTTGACCGTTTTTACAGTAAACAATAGCATTGGATTTAACAAATTTCCCCACTTTCCAAGCAAATAACATATCAGCCATTTGTTGCTCGGTAGGCTGGCGTTTACTGACAATTTTAAGATCGTTTTCTGTAATCTTTCCAAAGTCTTTATCTTGAACTAATAAGCCACTAGCCACACGCTTAAAATCCAGTTCGGGTTTGTTGATATTGTCCCAGTGGCCACACTCTAATACTCGAACATTTTTCTTAGCCGCTAAAACTGTTTTAGCGGCATCGTTAATCGTAGGGGCAATAATAACTTCAACAAATTGACGGTTTATAATTTCAGCAGCGGTCTTTTCATCTAATTCTTGGTTAAAGGCAATAATGCCTCCAAAAGCAGAGGTTGGGTCGGTTGCATAGGCTAGGTCGTAAGCTGTAAAGATATCACTGGCTTGAGCAACGCCGCAAGGGTTGGCATGTTTAACGACAACACAAGTGGGTTGTTCAGTAAAAGATTTAACACATTCTAAAGCGGCATCGGCATCAGCAATATTATTAAAAGATAGCGCTTTACCTTGTAATTGAGTGGCTGCGGCAATAGTGCCTGGTGCTGGATTTTTTTCAGTATAAAATGCTGCATTTTGATGAGGGTTTTCACCATAGCGCATCGCTTGAGTATGGTTGAATTGCAGGTTTAAGGTTTTAGGAAATTGAACCTTATTAACAGCACCGAGGTAAACAGAGATTGCTGTGTCATATTTAGCGGTGTGTTCAAAACTTTTTAACGCTAGATTAAAGCGTGTTTGTGCTGAAATACTGGAATCATTAGATTTTAATTCTTCAAGGGTTGCTGCATAGTCATGATGGTCAACAATAATAGAAACGTCAGCATGGTTTTTTGCTGCAGCACGGATCATCGTTGGGCCACCAATATCAATATTTTCAATCGCAGTCGCTAAATCACAATCTGGATTGGCAACGGTTTCCTCAAAAGGATAAAGGTTAACAATAACCATATCAATAGGTTTAATACCATTTGTGGACATAATCTCATCATCAATGCCCCTGCGCCCTAAAATGCCACCATGAATTTTAGGGTGTAAAGTTTTTACGCGCCCATCCATCATTTCTGGGAAACCCGTGTAATCAGAGACTTCTGTCACAGCGATATTATTTTTAGCGAGTAATTTTGCGGTGCCACCTGTTGAAAGTAGTTCAACACCCAGTTGCTCTAATTCGCGACAAAAATCAAGGATGCCTGTTTTGTCAGATACACTAACGAGTGCACGAGTAATTTTTTTGTTCATGAAGATCTCAAAAAGGTTAAAGATGGGAGTTTATTTTTAGGATAAGCCATAAAGGTCTAATTTTTTACGCAAAGTGCTACGGCTTAGGCCTAATATTTTAGAGGCCTTGGTCTGGTTTTGGCCGCAATAGTCTAATGCAGCTTCGATGAGAGGTTTTTCAACCTCGCTAATTACCATAGCATGTAGGCCACTAGTGTCGTAGCCATTAAGCTGGTCAAAATAGTGTTCTACAGTTTTTTTGACATAAACTGATAGAGGGATGGGAGTTTTGTGTGTGTCAATGTTGATGACCTTTGCACCTTGTTGCGTTAAATCCATATTTCTCTGAACATTATTGGTAAGAAAATTCAGTATTAGAAAATACCGAATTAACTAAGAAAATTTGTTGTAATGGGGTGGTTGCCTGATAAATCTCTTTTTTTAGAGAAGCAGGGAAACTGCCTAAATTATCAAAATACCAGCCTATATGTTTACGGGCTATTCTAACACCGCTTAAATCTCCGTAGAAGCTATATAATTCTTCTAGATGATTATTAATAATTGATTGAATATCTTTTATGGATGGTTTTTTATAGTTTGAATTTTGGTTAAGGCTCTGTAATATTTCGTCAAAAATCCAAGGTTTACCCTGAGCTGCTCTGCCAATCATAATCGCATCTGCCCCTGTATACTCTAATACATGCTGAGCTTTTTTTGCAGTAGTGATATCTCCATTAGCAATAATAGGAAGGCTAAC
>JALSLS010000432.1 GCA_026988195.1 Methylomonas sp. | reverse complement strand
CTTTAGGATTATTTATCCCATCAGCACCCATGTAGACCACACAAGGATGAGGAAATTTATCCAAATTTTCATAGCGAATCGGTGCAGCAATCGTTTTATTCAGCCTTTTCATTTGCTGATCTAAAACTTCATGCCAACCAGTACCAACAGGAAAGCAATCACTATCAAGCAATAAAAAACCACTGTATTTCTTTTGCTGCTCTTCTTCTCGCATATAAGAAAATATTTGCTCAATACCCGCAGGATGACCTATATTTTTATCATTGACCAAAACAATTTCATCTTCGGCAAACAAGGCTGTATCTACGTTATTAACGATGATCTTAAAATCATAAGGCACAAGCGTATTTTTCTTAATAAAGTGCTTCTGAAGCTTATACCAATATTCATTGTATTCTGATGGAGCATAAACCGTCATTATTAAGATTTTCTTCATCACAATAGCGCTTTTATTAGTCATTTACCTATCACCGCACTACAAAAAAACATCAGTCTATCCCATAAAGTACAACTAAATTCAGCCTCTAAACCATTATCTGCTATCCAAGAGTCATTAGTGTTAACCAACCACTTAACCAGCTTCTGCTTATATTTTTTCACAAGTAATGGCTCGCTATCCGCTATATTTTTTAACTGATAACTATCAGTGATATTATCATGTAATACCACTTTTACTTTTCCTGTTTCTTTATCTCGAATAACGACAAAAGTATGGTTGAGTGTTTTAATGCCACGTCGCTCTTCATGAAAGAAAGGTTGTGCGGTTAAGTAATAAGCAGAGTCTGGTCTACGCTCTTCGCTACCCAACAACAACTCCGAACGATCAACACCTTCAACTTCTTTAGGCGTTTTATCCCCCAAACCCATCAAACCTAGCAAACTTGGCATTATATCCGGCATATTAAAGAGCAAATCATCTTGTCGTGCTTGTACTTTATTCTTCCAACGAAGAATAAAAGGAATTAACAGCGCCTCATCCTGCCAAGCATTCTTTCCCATTCGACCATGACTACCCATTAATTCCCCATGGTCAGACATAAATATCACAATTGTATTTTCCTCTAAGCCTTCATCTTTAAGCGCTTGTAAAACTCGCCCAAAGTGCTCATCAATACCTGAAATAGCAGCAAAATAATTTGCCGCACCCGCAACCGCTGCTTTTGTCTTATCTGCATCGGGTCGTAATAATAACTCTTCTGTCGATTTGTCTTTATACAGTGCTTTATATTTATCTGGCACAGCATGAAAAGGCATATGTGGCGGATTATGCGCCACCATTAAAAAGAATGGCTTTTCATCATCTCTATATTCACCATCAGTATTTTTTAAATATTCGATTGCAACATCTGTTTCATGCTCAACTGACCAACCCTCTACATTTATTCGTTCATCAATCTTTGCATTATTTTTCCAGTAATGAGGAGAAAAGTGATCATCACAACAACCATAACTGTACCAAAAATCAAACCCATGGCGACGTTTACCAGGCGGTGTAAAGGCATCCCAAAGTGTTCCTCCGTTTGCAGGGTCTCCCCTCCAACCTTCGGTGTATTTTGCCTCCTCCTCTTTTGGTAAATCTAAATGATACTTACCGATATAACCTTGGCTATAACCCGCGGCCTTTAACACATCAGAAAAACATACCTCTGTCTCTTTTAACTCAATGTTATACTCAGCCACTCTAGAATAACAATTATCAACCACACCATTTGAAACAGGATACTTCCCCGTAAATAGCATTGCCCTTGCTGGGCTACAAATTGGGCAATTTGATAATGTATTAGTAAGCGTAAGGCTCTCTTTTGCAAACGCATCAATATTAGGAGTGATTACAGGGTCTGTCTTAGTAAGGCCTACTGCCTGTTGTCGTAGCTCATCAGGCATCACTATAATCAAGTTTGGGGATTTGCTTTTCATAGGGCGCAAAGTATTTCCTTTTTCAGTTTATCTTTAATACGTTGTACCGTATATTTCCAAGCAATCAAACTGGAATTTATCATGTCTCATCACTTAACAAAACCCATAATCATACTTGGAATGCACCGCAGTGGCACAAGCTGCTTAGCAGGTACTTTACAACAAGCAGGTTTGTGCCTTGGTGATGTTTCAACAAGTAACAAATTTAATCAAAAAGGTAATCGTGAACACAACACAATAATGGCTCTTAATGAAAGCCTACTTAAACACAATGACTCAAGTTGGGACAAGCCTCCCACCAAAGAAATCCAATGGAATAATTCACACCTTCAACAAGCCAATGAAATAAAAAAGCAAATCGCAGAAAACTGCCCTTCAAACAGCTGGGGATTTAAAGACCCTCGCGCACTACTGACATTACCTTTTTGGCTCGATATATTCCCTAATGCTATTTTGATAGGCACAATCCGTAATCCTTTAGATGTAGCGCAATCTTTAGCGCGTAGAAGCGATCAATTCACCTTGGACGATGGCTTACAGCTCTGGCTAGACTATAATTCCAAACTATTAAATCAACTACAACAGCAGCCTTTCCCACTCATTTCTTTTGACTATTCAAGTGCAATCTACACCCAAAAGACCAACGAAATAGTCTCTAACTTATTCCCTAACTCAAACATATCTGATATTGATTTTTTTGATAGCTCATTACGCACCCCACCAAATAACTCACATGAAATCCCCTTAGCAGTAGAAGATTGCTACACAGAACTTAAAACCTTTTTATCTTAGGAGCACTAAAACAGTTATGTATAAATTTTTAGGCATAGGCGCACAAAAAGCAGGCACAACATGGCTTTATAAAATGTTAAGCCAACACCCTGATATCGCCTTCCCCCACGGGAAAGAAGTACATTACTGGAACAGACAATACCCCAAACGCTCACCTAAAGACTACCTATCAAAATTTGATTCAAAAAATTTAGTAGAGGGTGAAATAACCCCAGCCTATGCCTTTCTCCCCTTAGACACTATTAAACAAATACACCAATTTGCCCCTGACCTGAGAATCATCTACATAATCCGCAACCCAATTGACAGAGCATGGTCATCTGCAAGAATGGCACTAGCACTCGCAGAAATGACCTTTACAGAAGCTAGCGATCAATGGTTTATAGATCACTTTAACTCACAAGGCTCACTACTAAGGGGAGATTACGAGAGCTCTATTGCCAACTGGTCTCAAGTTTATAATTCAGACAATTTGCTTTTACTTTCTTTTGAGGATATTCACCAATCACCCCAGCAGTTATTACAAAACTGCTGCCAACATATTGGGGTTGAGAGTTTCTCAACGACAATGCTTCAAAACATTAACCCAGAGAAAAAAGTATTCTCAGGCGCTTCTAACCCACTTAACCCTTCACTTCATAAGCACCTAAAAAACCTATATCATGATAAAATTCAAAGTTTAAGCACTGCTTTAAACAAAGATTTATCCCATTGGCTCTAATTTATATAAAAACACCTAAAAACCCTCTTTATTGATACCACCCCCCCTCTTTTTCGTTGATTTGTATTTAATTGCTTCAAATGTATACTCGAAAACCCTGCATACTGAATTCTTCATTCTGTTTACCGATTTATTGCTCTCGTACAAAATCATCAAAGTAGGGGCTGAGGTCGCCTACTATCAAATACAGCTAAAACTACTTTATTTAACCTATCTAAAAATATCTACTCATCTCCGATTACTTCTATTTTCTTCCTTTTCATTTCTTGTTTATCTCCATCACAGATCCATACTAAGTAATACATTCCTGGTTTTTTCGGCATTACTATTTCTGATTCTTTTTTCTCATTCACTGTAAAGCGCGCCACTACCTTATCATTAAGATCATTCTTCAAATATACTTTTGCCATCGAATTTTTGGGCGCACTCCACCTTACTCTTATTTTTTCTCCCAGCTTTGCCTTAGTTTTTACATATATTTTTATATCAGCCCTATGTATTTTTATATCTTTTTCAATAATCAGCTTTTTAGAATAAAAATCATACCATCTAAAAACATATTCTCCCTCTTGTGAAGGTAATATTAGGTTTACAGACTCTTTTCCTCTTGTCCTCACATAATATCTTGAATAATACTCAATTTTTTCATCTTTCTTTTTTATATTAATTTGCCCTTGTGAACTCTTTGGTGAAACCCATGACAAGTTAATACTAGTGCCCGCAATTCCCTCACTTGGCGCGTTAATCTCTATATTTGCTCTAACTATTTTAATTTTAATTTCTTTTAAGGGGTCATTTATGTGTTTTGTATCATACAATCGTACAATGTAATTACCTGGCTCACTTGGCATTCTTAACATTGTTTCATTAGATTTATAGTTTGCTGTAAATAAGTTTGGTGGCGCATAAAACAGAGGCTCTTCGTCTTCCCCTTGTATATTAATCTTTACATTAGTTCCTTCTGGTACTTCCCATTTAATAGGGATACTCGTCGTAGCAGTCGCATTTTTTTGAATATGTAGCTCAACATTAATTGCAGCTTGTATTTTGCTCAAATACATTTTAAATTGACCTAACTTAATATTATTATTGTCTAGTTTTGCTATGCCGCTATACAATTTACTCTTAGCACTCACCACCCAAATGTTTTTTTGAGTATCTTCATAAATATTTAGTTTAATATTAGCCACGCCTCCCTCAGTTCTAGTCGTAACTACCTGCTTTGTTTTTTCATTAACAATAACCCAGTCAATTTTTTCATTTATTGATTTTCTCGCAACACCACCCTCTGCTTTTATTTCAACCGATGTTATTTTATTGGTGTCGTTTTCTATTACTTTTTCTCTTTCTGACAAAAATTTACTTATTTTTAGTGTGAAAAATATTGATATAAAAATTGTAACAATCATTATCAATAGTAGTTTTTTATTTAATTTCATACTTAATTTCTCCCAAAAAAAAGACCGGCAAAAGCCGGTCTTTTTTAATTTCTAGTTAACTAGAAACATCGCTAAGCGATTATTACTTCCAAGCATGACCAAGAATCTGACCAAAACTTAATGCAGCACTACCTTGATTACGTGACTTATATGCGTAACCAATTGTAGGCAAGTTAGCATTAGCTGGATCAAATGTTAGCTGAGCCCAACCGTTTGGTGGAGTCCCTGCCAGAGTACCCGACACATCAAAATTAAGTACAAAGTTCTCACCACCTAAAGCACTAGGAGTACCAGTAGGAGAGAATGAAATCAAGTTAGCTTCACCCTGTAGTGACAATGCTGTAACGCCACCTGGTGGGAATGGAGAAGGAGTAGTATTACCCGTTGTAGCAGCAACACCTAGCTCTTCACGGTTATAACCTACGATTCCGATATCAACTGCTGCACCTGACGCATTGATATTATCCTGGAATGGTGCTGGCGCTGGTGTGTAGGCAGCTCTCCATTGGTTGTTTGAAGCCTGAATATTCTGATTTACACCAACTGTAGTATTAATAAGGAAAGTTGTAGCTGGGTTAGCATCAACATCCGTTGCATCAAAAGACATATTATCAACGTGGAAGCCTTTAGTTGGGAAAGTAACAATCCAATCTGTAGCAGCACCAGTAGATGGGTTATTAGCCCACTCATTGATAATTACATTTGACGTCATTGCTGCTTCTACACTAGCTAAACCTGATGTAGTCCAGATTCCATCACGAGATGCCAATGTTGGCTCCAAGAAGTAAGGGAAGTTTTGTGCTGTAATTAAGTTACCATTTACAGCTAAAGTTGCAGCAGCAGGATCCATGAAATCGGCAATTGCAATTGCAGCATTACCAGCACCAATACCTGTTCCAGAATTAATTACACTGAAGTTACCTTTAAGAGGATTATCGTTAGCTGCAAAAGCAACAAAATCTGTTACAGCAACCGGATCACCATCACCTAATTGAGGTGTTCCTGTATCAACAAATGGGAATGCAACAGGAAGTGTTTGTGGCGCAGTATTTGGCGCTACAAAGTTAGCATCTACAATACCACAGTCTCTAGGAGAACCTGTTGCATCGTGAGTTGCATAGTAAGCAGTATTTCCGATAGCAGGTGCTACAGGTGCATAAGCCAAGCCAGCAGCAGCAGTAGTTCCAGGTGTACCTGAAGCTCCTGCATATGCTCTACCCATACCGATTACTTCAACATAACCTTCACGAGTACGTTCAATAGAGTTATCACCTTGATCTTGGAATGCAGGAATAATATCGCCATAAGCTACGTTTGAAAGTGCCTGACCCGTAGAACGGATATTTGGAGCACCAACCACACATGAATTATCATTTGTCTTTACAACAGGACCTGTTGCGCTATCTTCAATCCAACCAGCCCATACGTCTTGTGGTGATAGAACCAGGTTAAAGTCAAGTGCATCACGAGAGTTATGACCTTCGTGGAATCTAACTTTAACTGCTACTGCGTAATCAGCTGTATTAGTAATATTAAAGAAAGATTTCAAACCGCCACGTACTGAATAGTAAGGAAAGATTAAAGCCTGACCAAGACCGTTTGGATTAACGTATGCCTCACCCGCAACTACTGCTGCTTGTGTTGCACCAGCAGAACCTGCTGGCAAAGCAGTTGCCTGCTGCGTCATTGCCACTCCACCGATCATAGCGGCAGTAAGTGCAAGACTTAATGTAGATTTTTTAAACATTTTCATTATTACTCTCCATAAAGTAAATAAATTAAAATAAAGAACAAACTTAAAATAAATATTAGTAAACCCCAAAAAAGAAACCGGAAACCCCACCCTCTTTCTAAGTTTGCCCAATAATTTTTTAATATTTAAAGACTCGTAAATACTCGTCTCCGTATATTTCACACTGACAAAAGGCATCGGTAAACTGATGACTAACAGTATTGACGCAAATAATACGTGATCTATTTGCTAAACGCAACCAATCTTACGACTAACTGATAAAGTCAAAATGTATTGCTATCTTACTGATATTAATAAACATTAACTATTAGAAACCCTTAAAACAGATTAATTTCTAAAAAATTTTGTTGTTTTATACCAACAAACTATCAAAAAAACGTTTCTTTAGGCTTTCAAGTTGCTTGCTTACCACATCATGGCTGTTTTCTGTGCGTTTTTATTATCATACTCGCAAGAAACAACCGATGTATATACATACAGATACGGTCAACCTTTTATCTTCCACGCATTATATTATCTTTTAGATGAAGACTACCTTAATAAACTAATTATTTTTGTTATTTTTTATATTTAGCCTTTCATGGTGATTAGCTCGTTGTTGGTAGTTACATGGAATGTTTGTTTTGGCTTACATTTATTAATTAAGATTTCCCTACTGCTTGAGATGGATACCAGTATTAGAAATTTACTGTGCTATTTATGCCTTGGGTTTTATTCTACGATGTTATCCGCTACCATCTCTTCAATATTTTTTACCCAATTTAAAAAACAAGGAGCTTTTCATGACTGATGATGTTTACTGGCATAACAGTAATATTACGCCACAGCT
>JALSLS010000431.1 GCA_026988195.1 Methylomonas sp. | reverse complement strand
TATATCCAGTTTTATTAATTCACATCTAGCGTTCCATAAAAAATATTGGGGTTAATACTTGATAATTAGCGCTCATTTTTGTTGAGCTATATTTTTAAAGTAGAGTAAACAAAGAGAGCCTTGGAATGATTTTCAAGGCTTTTTTGGTTCATTAGGAATGGGCACGGAATAAATTGAACAACTGGCGCAGGATTTTTGTTCGTATTCAAGACGTATAAATAGGCGCATAGCAAGCTACGCAACTATTTATACAACGCAGAAGACGGACAAAAAGACAAGTTAGATGCTCAAGTTATTTCGTGCACCTTCCTTAGCAAGCAAAAAAAGGTTTTCCCGACAAACTTTATGATGAAAAAAATCAAACAGACTATTACGTTATTAATAGTGAGTCTTATTACTGTGCAAACTGCATGGGGAATAGATATTCTACGAATGTCTACAACGACCAGTACAGAAAATTCAGGCTTATTAGCTATTTTAAACCCAGTTTTTGAACAAGAAAACCAGGTAAGGATTGATGTTATCGCGGTGGGAACTGGGCGAGCTCTCAGAATTGGTGGAAATGGTGATGTCGATGTGGTTTTTGTACATGCGCCAGCAGCAGAGTTAAAGTATGTTGAACAAGGTGATTTTATTGATCGATCTGCGGTGATGCATAATGACTTTGTTATTGTTGGCCCCGCAAATGACCCGGCTGGTATTCGCTCAGCAACCACCGTTAATGAGGCTTTAGCTAAAATATTTACCAGCCAATCAGTCTTTGTATCTCGGGGGGATGATTCAGGAACCCATAAAAAAGAAATGTATTTATGGCGGCAAGCTGGGATAGAACCCAAAGGCGAATGGTATGCTTCTGCAGGTCAAGGAATGGGAGCTGTTCTACGCATTACAGATGATAAACAGGGCTACACTTTAACGGATAGGGGAACACAAATCGCTTATGCCGATAAAATGTCATTGCAAGTCGTATTTGAAGGCGATTCATCATTGTTCAACCCTTATCATGTCATGGCTGTGAATCCTAAAAAACATGGTAACGTTAATTACGAGTTAGCTAAAAAATATATTGATTTTGTAATCAGTGAAAAGGGACAAAAATTGATTGCGGCTTATAAAAAGGGTGGTAAGCAGTTATTTTATCCTGATGCTATTAGGAATGACTAAGAAAATATTCTTGATCATTTGTAACAACTCACCCTATAAAAAGTAACTGTTGCTCTTATCCCTTACCCGTAAATTATTTTTATATCGTTATGCAGCAAGATTTTATACTTAATCAATGGAGTGTTTGGCCGCCGTTAGATGACAGTGGTTTAACTGAAGCTGAGTTACTTGCCTTTATGCCAAAAATGTTAAAAAGACGGTTAAGCCCTTTAGCCAAAACGGTCTTTTGTGCAGCGGCTCCTTGTCTAAAAAAAGGGGAGGAGATTCCCACTGTGTTTAGCTCAACTCATGGGGAGTTGGCTAAATCGTTTGCCATGATGGAAATGATTGAAGCGGGAGAAGATATATCGCCAACGGCATTTAGTTTGTCTGTGCATAACGCGATTGCAGGTTTGTTTTCGATAGCTTATAAAAATAAAGTACAAAGTACCGTTGTTGCTCCAGGGGAAGAGGGGGTTGCTGCTGCTTTTATTGAGGCAATAGGCTTGCTAGCTGAAGGTGAAAAAGAGGTGTTAATCGTTTTATATGATGAACCATTAGTCGATTTTTACCCTGCTGAACCTTTTAAACTAAGCGCTAATCAACGCTGTGCGGTTGCTTTGAAAATTTCTAAAACAGGCGAAGGAATTCCTTTAAGGTTTAGTTGCCAGTCAGAAACAGGCAATGATGGTGAACAACCCCTGCAAGTTCCTTTATTAATTAAGTTTTTATCAACAGCACAAGCTTGTTTAAAAATACTTACACCTAGACATAGTTGGCAGTGGGAAAAACAATAATAGACTCATTCTATCGTTTTAGGTTAAAGCTACAGTAATGTCCTATAAACTACTGTAACTTTACCCTTTAGAGTTTTAAGTGGCTATCTACACAGCTAGAATTAATCGAAAGACCTTATAGCGTATGTTAAAATCACCAGACTTTAAATTAACTGTCATCAAATGTACAAATCACTCAATTATTGTTGGCGACTATTTGCAACAGGACTCAGTTTTAGTGTTTTTGGTTTGGGCGCAGTCTTTTTAAGAGTTTTAGTTTTTCCATTGCTTAGGTTGACACCTTCTAACCGGCAACAAAGAATTGCAAATGTGCAACGATGGGTGCATTACAGTTTCTATATTTTTATTGGTTTAATGCATAGACTTGGCATTATGACTTATGAAGTAAAGGGAGAAGAAAAACTTAGGCAGCCAGGGCAATTGATTATTGCTAATCACCCGACTTTAATTGATGTTGTGTTTTTAATCAGTAGAATTCCTGAGGCCAATTGTATTGTAAAAGAAAAGTTGTGGCATAATCCTTTTATTCGAGGTGTTGTGGAAAATGCTGGCTATATTAGTAATGGAAATCCTGAAGTAATGATCAGTGAAAGTGTTGCTTGTTTAAAAGCTGGTGGCACCATGGTTATTTTTCCTGAAGGAACACGGTCTCTTCCTAATGAGCAATATAAATTTCAAAGAAGTGCCGCGCATATTGCCATTAAAGCCAATGCCAAGGTAAGTCTTGTTAGTATCAGCTGTACGCCTAATACCTTAACAAAAGCAGAAAAGTGGTATCAAATACCTGAAAGGCGGTTTCATTTGGCAATGTCAGTCGGTGATAATATTGTTTTGGATGAGTTTTTAGCGATAGAGCCAAAATCTATTGCCGTTAGACGGTTTAACCGTTATTTACAAAATTATTTTGAACAGCAACGAGAGTGCAATGAGTAATATGGAAAAGGAATTAAAACAATTGATTATTGATTGTTTGGATTTAGAGGATTTGACTATTGAAGACATTAATAGTCAAGAAGCTTTATTTAACGAAGGTTTAG
Source organism: Methylomonas sp. (assembly GCA_026988195.1). Lineage (GTDB taxonomy): Bacteria > Pseudomonadota > Gammaproteobacteria > Methylococcales > Methylomonadaceae > QPIN01. The sequence continues at coordinate 4,504 of JALSLS010000431.1, read as the reverse complement.
GCTTAGATTCAATTGATGCACTTGAATTGGGATTAGCGATTAGAAAAAAATATAATGTTCGGATTGATGCAGATAAAGATGATGTGGTGAATATTTTTGCATCTGTAGCTACATTGACACAGTTTATTGAATCTGAACAAATGGGGAAAGCATGACAAATCGTGAAGATATTTTACAGCTGATTAAAGGTATTATGCTGGAAATGTTTGAGATTGAACCAGAACTAGTCACTTTGGAAGCTCGATTAAATGAAGAATTAGATTTTGATAGTATTGATGCAGTCGATATGATTGTTAAACTGAAAGAAATTACCGGTAAAGCAGTGAAGCCAGCAGATTTTAAAAATGCGCGTACGATAAATGATGTAGTTGAAGCTGTGTTTAAGATTACGAATGAGAGTTAGGAACGTTCATAAAATAATTTGAGTAACTATTCAGCTTGTAAGTAGGCAATGATAATGTAGGAGCGTCCGCCCTCGGCGCGAAGATAATTGAAAGTTTTAGAGAAAAGAGCATTATTATAATCGCGCCGAGGGCGGACGCTCCTACAAAACATTGCACTAAAGATGCTGAATAGTTACTAATTTGAATATATTACAAATCAGGCTTTTGATAAAATAGGGGGCTCTAAATCTATCTTTACACTTGCTAATCAATCATGACATATAAGCAAAGGGGAATAGGCCTGCTTTCTGATTGCGTTTTAACGCCATCTAAGCACGATCCCATAGCCATTTATAAGGGAAAAATAATTGAGCATCAGCAGTTTCAGTTTGATGTCTGTCAATTAGCGGGTTCATTTTCTAAATCATCTGATGAACAATTTGCGCTTTATTATGAGCAGGCCTACCCATTTTGTGTCAGTTTATTTGCACTGTTATATGCCCAAAAAAAAGTATTAATTACGGCTAATAATAAACCAGCAACAGCAGTAGGACTTATTGAACAAGGATATGTCTTGTTAGGTGATTGGGAAGGGAAGGAGACAGTCTTTGATGTTGATGAGTCAAGCCACTTAGAACTCACATCTTTAGATTTAAACAAGGCTAAAGTTACTCTTTTTACTTCCGGTTCTACGGGACAAGCAAAAGCAATCGAGAAAACCTTACAGCAGTTTCAAAATGAAATAGACGTTTTAGAGTCACGCTGGGGAGAAAGTCTCGGAAATGCTTACGTTTTGGCAACTGTTAGCCATCAACATATTTATGGTTTATTATTTCGTATTTTGTGGCCATTGTCTGCTGGGCGTTGTTTTTACAGTGAAATATTTCTAAGTCCAGAGCCTTTATTAACACAAGCTGAAGGTGTTTCTGCCTATTGGGTTGCGAGCCCTGCACAGCTAAAAAGATTAGATGAGTTAAGCCCATGGTTAGCTATCGCTAACTTAAAAGCGGTATTTAGTTCGGGAGGCGCTTTATCGATAGAAGCCGCTAGGCAAATATTCCAACACAGCAAACAGTCAGTGTTAGAAGTTTATGGAAGCTCTGAAACGGGAGGGATTGCTTGGCGAGAAAGTGTTAATGATCCGCTTTGGACAAGCTTTGACGGTATTAATATTTCGCTGGATAAGAGGGGGCAAGGCTATTTATCTTCGCCATACTTAGTTGAAAAGGCTCCCTATAAAATGGATGATAAAATTAACTTACAGGGCAATAATCAGTTTGAGTTATTAGGGCGAGTTGATCGTATCGTGAAAATTGAAGAAAAACGCTTATCACTTGATGAACTAGAGTCAACCTTAAATAATTTACAGTGGATTGAACACTCTTATACAGTGTTATTGACAGGGAAGCGCGACAAAATAGCGGCTGTTATCGTGTTAACACCCACTGGGAAAGACATTCTTCAGCAACAGGGGCGACCCAGATTGATTAAACAGTTAAGAAAGCAATTAGTGGCTAAGTTTGAATCTGTGGTGATACCTAAAAAATGGTTGTTTATGTCCTCTTTGCCAATGACTCTACAAGGAAAAGTTAATCAACAGATAGTGTTAGGGTTGTTTTCTCTAGACCCGTTACGTACGCCACAAGTGCTTTCATGTGATTATCAAGATCAAATGGTTGAATTACAGTGCCGTGTCTTACCTAGCCTAATTTATTTTTCGGGTCACTTTCCTGGCCAGCCCATTCTTCCTGGCGTTACTCAGTTAGCCTGGGTGGAACAATTGGCTAAAATTTTCTTTACTATAAATCAGCCTTTTTTACGAATGGAAGTGATTAAATTTAGAAAAATAATTCAGCCGGAAGATATTATAAAAATTAAATTGACCTGGAAAGCAGAGAATAACAAACTATATTTTGAGATGAGTTCTGTAACTGATCAGCATAGTTCAGGTCGATTAGTCTATGGAGTTGAGCCGTGAAATATTGTTTCATTGTGCCTGTGTACAATCATCAGCATGCTATTACTAAGGTGATTGAAAATCTTAAACCTTTTGCTAAGCACTGTTTTTTAATAAATGATGGCAGCTCAGCTGAGTGCTCAAAGGTTTTACAAGGTTTAGCAAAAAAGGAAAGTCAATGGCTTACTTTGATTGAAAAAGCACAAAATAGTGGTAAAGGTTCAGCTGTTATTACTGGATTTAAGTTAGCCATTGAAAAAGGCTACAGTCATGCTATCCAAATTGATGCGGATGGACAACATCAATTTAAAGATATTCCTGTTTTTTTAAAAGCCAGTGATGAGTTACCTGAATGCTTAATTATAGGCAGTCCTATTTTTGATCAATCTGTCCCTAAAAAAAGGTTGTATGGGCGAAAAATCACCAATTTTTGGGTATGGATTCATACTCTATCTTTTTCTATTGCTGATGGGCTTTGTGGTTTTCGCTGTTATCCTTTAGCGGCAACTGAAAAGGTTATAAATACAACACTCATTGGGCAAGGGATGGATTTTGATGTGGATATTCTGGTTCGATTATATTGGCAAGGCGTTAAGGTTATCAATATACCAACAGCGGTACAATACCCTATGGATGGCGTTTCACATTTTAAGATGTTAGACGATAATTTAATTATCACTAAAAAACATACCCAGCTTTTTTTTGGGATGTTATGGCGACTGCCTACACTTTTATTGAGGAAGTTTAAATGAGCCATTGGTCAAAAATTGAAGAGCATGGCATCATCTGGGGGATGGACTTTCTATTAAAAGTTTACCTAATCTTTGGACGTAAAGTTTTGCAGGTATTTTTATACCCAGTCGTCAGCTACTATTGGCTGTTTAATAAACAAGGGCGAACGGCTAGTCAGCAGTATTTAGACAGAATGTTTAGTTTTAATCCTGATTTATCGATAACAACAGGCTTAAAAGGAAGTTATTTTCATTTTATTAGTTTTGCAAATGCATTAATAGATAAGTTAGCCGCTTGGAGTGGAGCCTTAACATTAGATGATGTTGAAACTCATGGGCGAGAAGCGGTTATTCATCACTTAGAGCAAGGACAAGGGGTGTTTATCCTAGGTTCTCATTTAGGTAATTTAGAAGTGTGTCGAGTGATTGCTAAGCTACGCAAGAGTATTATCATTAATGTACTTATTCATAGTCAGCACACAGAAAAATTTAATTCTTTATTAAATAAATATGCAGGATCTGACAAGGTTAACTTAATCCAAGTAAGCAGTGTTAATGCAGCAACGGCTATGTTATTACAAGATAAAATAGAAGCGGGTGAACTGGTAATTATTGCTGCAGACCGAACACCGGTCAGTGTAAAGGGGAGGGTGGCTAGAGCAGATTTTATGGGGCAATCAGCAGCATTTCCTCAAGGGCCTTTTATTCTGGCATTATTATTAAAATGTCCTGTGTTTACTTTATTTTGCTTAAAAGAACAGGGCAAACAAGTAATCTATTTTGACCCTTTTAGTGATGGGCAAGATATTTCAAGAAAACAAAGAACTGCAGCTATTCAGCAATATGTAGAGAAATATGCAGAAAAATTACAATATTATTGTGTAAAAGCACCTTTACAGTGGTTTAATTTTTACGATTTTTGGCAAGTAGATGATGAGTGAACGAAAAGTCATAGTTGATGGGCAAGCATTAACCATAAACGATGTCTGTGGTATTGCTGGTCAACAACAAACACTGACGCTATCTGCTAAAAAATCATTTGTAAGAAGAATTGATAAAGGCGCTGAATTTATAGATAGCCTGTTACAAGAAGAGGGCTGTGTTTATGGCGTAACCACGGGATATGGTGATTCTTGTACCGTGTCTATCCCTCTACATCAGGTAGAAGAACTGCCCAAGCATTTGTATACTTTTCATGGTTGTGGATTGGGAAAGCACTTTGATAGTGAACAAACCAGGGCAATATTGATGGTACGGCTAAACAGTCTTGCACAAGGGTTTTCGGGGGTGCGTTATCTGTTATTACAGCAAATAACAGGATTGCTCCAGCAAGATATTTTGCCATTAATTCCAGAAGAAGGCTCAGTGGGTGCAAGTGGAGATTTAACCCCTCTATCCTATCTGGCAGCTGTATTAGCTGGAGAAAGAGAAGT
>JALSLS010000430.1 GCA_026988195.1 Methylomonas sp. | reverse complement strand
ATAAGGGCAATCTTTGACTTGCTCTCAAAATTTCAGGCACAGATTCGCTTTGCCTGGGAGTATTTAATACTTTCTTTTGATAATGTTATGTTATAACATGTAAAAACCTTCTTAAGCATGGCCAATTTATTTAACAAATCCCCCCTCCTTCAAACTCTTTTCAGCCTCTTTTTTACTAACCCCCGCACTACCAGATTCCACCGCCAATATAAATGAATGGCAGCCTACAAACTAAAAATAGCGAGGCTCTACCCTCCACACTTTAGGTGTGTGACAAAAAAATTCCATTAAACTGGTTTTTCCCAGATCAGAGTAAGCGCCAGGTATTCAGAATTTATTTTCAAATGGTGGTGATATTCCACGCACACTCATTAACTAGGGCAACCAGCAACAAATAACCCACCCACCTTGTTGGCTTTTTTGTCCCTGCTCAAACCATCTCAATCGTTACGTAGCTGGCTATGCGCCTCTTGAGATAGTTTAAGCAGAAACAAAAAAATCTGCGCAATCTGGGTGGGTTATTTATTGCCAGTTACCTAGGGTGTTCGACAGGCGTGTCTTTTTTACGTAATTCAGTGTCCGAAAAGGGATGGGGCGCTAAAATAGGATTAGGAATAGAATTTTAATGATAAATAATATAGAGAACTCCATACAAAAAGCACAAAGTGAATGCAGTCGGACAGGCTTGCGCTTGACTGACAAACGCTGCAAGGTCTTAAAAATACTTTTACAGGCAGAAGAACCTTTATCTGCTTATGATATTGTAGATCAATTTAAAAGCTCTTATGCTGAGTCATTGTCCGCAATGTCAGCCTATCGCATGCTTGATTTTCTGATACATGCAAATTTTGTGCATAAGTTAGAAACCTCAAACCAATACTTGGCTTGCTCACATATTTGCTGTGCACATGAACACGAATTGCCGCAATTTCTAATTTGCGACCAATGTCACACTGTTAAAGAGATTGGTCTAAGAAAACAATTATTAAAAGAGCTTAAAGGCAGCATTGAAAACTCAGGCTTTGTATTATCTAGTCAACAAATAGAGTTACATGGTATCTGTAAGAGTTGCCTTAGCAAACAAGCTGAAACGAATAAAAATCTTTGATACCCCCCCTGAGCATCATTACCATTAAGTTAAACAGAAGCATAAAATCTGCTATTAATTGTTTTTAACTTAATGGCAGTCACTTCGGAACATAGAAACTATTTTTGTGGTTTATTTATTGCGAGTTATCTTAGCTTATTGGGTACAGGTTTAGCCTACAATATTTAGTAAGAAAGCAGGCTAAAGCCTGCGCCCAAAATATCCTTCCTTAACTTAAGGTCGCGCACAAAATAAGCTGCCGACTTCTAAAGAATCTTTTTACTCCAACTGAAATGATCTCATTTGTTTCGTAGGATCAAAATCAACATACCCCCCCTAAAAACCAACAAAAATTCTGCTTGATATTGAACGATAATTTAGCGTGAGTTAAGTAGATTGTAAATAATTACGTAAATAAGATTGATTATCATTCGCCTTTGCTATAATCTATTGGCTAATCCTTATTTTGATGAACTTATAGTCCTACGACTGTAAGCACATAACAAAAATTATCAACATTATCCTTTGGAGGAGTATATGTCGTATTCAACGCGGACCATAGGTTCACTATCACTAGCTTGGCTTTCGGCAAGCCTGGCACCCCAGATTCAAGCCGCCAATGAATTTGAGTCACCCACCGTGCTTGATACTGTTAACGTGATCGGAGACAGTCGAAAAGCAAAGGACATGCCAGCATCAGCACACTATATAGCTACTGGCGAAATACGTGATCAAAGCTATAGTGATATCAATCGCATCTTACGAAAGGTTCCTGGCGTTAATATTCGAGAAGAAGATGGTTTTGGCTTATTTCCTAATATCAGTTTTCGCGGTGTCGATACCACTCGTAGCGCAAAAATTACAGTAATGGAAGACGGAGTACTGATAGCGCCTGCTGCCTATTCTGCACCTGCTGCTTATTTTTCTCCTGCAGGTGGCCGGATGAGTGGCATTGAAATATTGAAAGGTTCTAGCCAGATCAAATATGGACCACATGTTACTGGCGGTGTTTTAAACTATTTGTCCACTCCAGTTCCGGAAACAGGCAAAGCATACCTTAAAGCGATTTACGGTAGTTACGGTGAAGTTCGCACCCATGCCTTTGTTGGTAATACACTCGATACCGAGTACGGGCGCTTCGGTTATTTGGTTGAAGGGTTTTATCGTAGCTCCGATGGTTTTAAGAGTATAGACCAGACGGCCGACTTCCAAAATGGCGATCAGACCGGTTTTACTCAAGTTGAGCCTATGATTCGCTTGTCTTGGGAACCGGATACCGAAATGTACCAAAGACTCGAGCTTAAATTCGGTTATTCTGATATGGATGCCGATGAAACCTACCTAGGTTTGAACGATACTGACTTTAGATCTGACCCTTACCGGCGTTATGCAGCATCTCGCTTTGATAACATTAAAAGCGAGAACCTCAGAGGCTTTGCCCGCTACTTTGTGTCAGCAACCGACGATTTGGATATCGTAACGACAGCTTATTACACCGAATTTAACCGCAACTGGAGTAAGTTACAGGATATACAAGGAGGATCACCAGGCGATATGAGCTTATCTTCAGCATTAGCAGGAGCCAATGGCGGTCTTGGCCTGGATTGCTTAAAAGGTCAACTCGACTGTGGTTTACGCGTCCGTGATAATAACCGCAGTTACTACTCTGGCGGTACAGAAACAGCAATGACCTATCGCTTTGGTTTAGGCGAAACCCATCACGAACTGAATGCCGGCTTCCGTTACCATCAGGACGGTGTAGATCGCTTTCAGCATCAGATCATCTATGATCAGAATGTAAATGGCATCATAACTGGCAACAATCTGGGGGCGGCGGACACTTTGCCTGGAGGTCAGGCAAATAGAACCTCAAAAACCCAGGCCTATGCTTTTTTCTTGAAAGATCGCATTGAATTTGGGAATTGGGGGTTTTCGCCAGGAATTCGTTACGAATATATTGTACAAGACTATAACGACTACCTAAAACCAGGGGAAAGCGGATCCAATTCGATGAACCTTTTTGCTGGAGGAGCCAGCCTAGATTATCAATTTAACGCCGAACTTATGATGTACGCTGGAATTCACCGTGGGTTTTCTCCACCTAGCCCGCAGAATTCTATTGTTGACAACCTAGAAGCAGAAACCAGCAATGCTTACGAGTTAGGAGCCCGCTTTAACCACGGTGCTTTTTCTATGGAAGTCACCGGATTTTACACCCAATTTGAAAACTTACTAGTGATCGATAATATTGGTGGTGCTGGAACTGGACAAAGCGAAAATTTCGGCGAAGTGGATAGTCGCGGGATTGAAATGGCTGTTAATTTTGATGCTGGAGATGCTTTTGGCTGGGATTTTGCTAATCCCTACTTCATCTCCTTCACTTATACCGATACCGAGCAACTCAATACTGCGACTTCCACCAATGCTGAATCAATTTTCAGCTTTGGTCAAAAAGGCAATCGTGTGCCCTATATTCCAGAATATGCACTCAGCTTTGGCAGTGGCTTACATTTTGACAAGTTTGGCGTAGACGTATCTGCTAATTATGTCAGTGAAACCTTTACAAGTGCCAACAATACCACAGACCAGCTAAATGGGGAAGGAGACCCTGATGCGCGCTTCGGTACAATCGATGAATATGTCATTGTAGATGTCTCGGCTTATTATCAGGTTGCTAAAGGAATAAAAATTATTGGTGGCGTACAAAATGCTGGTAACGAAGAATACCTAGTATCAAGACAGCCCCACGGTCCGCGCCCAGGTATGCCGATATTTGCTTACGGCGGCTTTGAACTGGATTTTGATTTTTTATAAAAAGCCAAGCCCCTCCCCCTATAGCGAATAATTTAGGGCGCAGGCTTTAGTCTATAATATTTAGCAAAAACATAGGCTAAAGCACTGCGCCCCAACCAACCAGTCTACATATAAAATAAACCTTAGGAACATTATAAGAATGATCTTACCCAAGCATTATAATTTAGCTATAAGGCACTCTCTTAAGGGATAAATTGATGTAGGATGTGCTGACGATAGGAAGCGCATCGCTTGCCGTTGATGCGCTTCCTATCGTCAGCACATCCTACTTAGGCAACCAGCAACAAATAACCCACCTCACTTGTCTTGTCTTGTCTTGTCTTTTCATCCCAGCCAATACCCTTATACGACAAGTCAGTGAGTGTGTCGCAAAAGAAAAAAGTCAGCTCAACAACTATCCTTTCCCGTGTTTATTTGAGCCACAATGAAATTACGCAACGATTAACCTATGCAATTAAGCGGATAGCTCTCACCTCAGCAACCATTGTCATCAAACTGTAATAATCTTTTATTAGAATTGGCTCGAAATTTTTATCCTTTTACTAGAGGCAAACTATATGCATTTTTTTTCTCGCAATAGATTATTTTATCTATTTTTTCTAGCTACGCTATTTGCCACGCCCGTGTCGGCAGCAGACAACTCTGCATTAGGCAAGCTACTTATGAAGAAAGGTATCTTCACACAGTATGAACTAAACAAACTAGAAAATGGCAGTACACTTGAACAACTGCTGTTTGAAAAAGGTCTCATTAATCAGCAGGAAATGAACACTGTTCAAGAGCAAAATGCTGATGTAATAATGTCTAGCGCAGATAAAGAGCAAATGGAAAGCAAGCTTTTTGAAAAGCTAAGCAAGAAAATCGAAAAAAAGTCTTCTTTTGATGCAGGCTATGGTAAAAATGGATTTTTTATAAAAAGTGGTGATGGTAACTGGGCGACTAATTTAAGGTGGCGCGCTCAAATGCGATACACCAACCCTTATCGATCAGACCCTCGTCAGTTAGATGATTTCGCTGCTGCCGATCAAAGCACCTTTGAATTACGCCGAGTTCGAATGAAAATTGGCGGTCACGGCTATCAGCCTTGGTTAAAATACTATTTTGAAGTCGATTTACAACCTACTCGTAGCTCAGGTAAAGACTCTGCAAGTGCCAGCACACGCCTAATTGACTGGCGTTTAACAATGGATAAATATAAAGAGTTTTCTATCCGTGCTGGACAATGGAAAATCAACTACAACAGAGAGCGGGTTGATTCATCAGGTCGCCAAACCTTCATTGAACGATCTATTGTCAATAGAACTTTTACTGTTGATCGTCAGATGGGTGTCATGGCTTTTGGACGACTATTTCCAGGAACTCTTGCTGATATGAGTTACTACGCAGGTGTATTTAATGGAGAAGGTCGCGGTGTAAGTAATGATGATAGCGACATGATGTATATGGGTCGTTTGCAATGGAACTTTATGGGACGCAACCTTAAATGGCGTCAATCTGATACTGGCTATTCAGAAAAACCAGCAGGTAACATTGCCTTTGCAGCAGCAACTACAACCGGTAAATGTACTCGCTGGTCATCAAGTGGTTGTGGTAATTTAGACGGTTTTAATAGCGTCGGCGCCGCAACTGCAGGACAATATAAAATTGACCAAATGATGGAAGAAACTGCATTTAAATGGCGTGGTTTTGCTTGGCAACAAGAACTTCATTGGAAGAGAATCTCGGATCGTGTTAATAACACAGAAAGCCAGCTAGTTGGTGGTTACGCTCAAGCAGGTTATTTCTTTCATGACTTAATTCCAATCGTTCCAAAAAACATGGAAATTGCATTTCGTTATGCTTTTGTTGATGAACCAAACGAAAATGATGTGACAATAAACAATACTCGCCAAGAGTTTACCGGTGCCATTAACTACTTTATTAGTGGTCACAATAACAAGCTGACATTGGATGTTTCACACCTTACGCTTGACGATGCTATCCTTAACCAAGATGTTTCAGACCAACGCGTTCGTTTTCAGTGGGACATTTCATTCTAAAAAGAATGAAACCTAAAGCCGCCAACACAAGGATGTTTTAGCGGCTTTAGGAAAGTCATTGATAATATACTTCGCGTAGCTGCGCGAAGTATATCAACACATTAATGGTTAAATTCAATCCCCACCCTAATCACCATGGAATCACTGACACCAAAGTCATCATCACTCGATCATTGTACCTACTGCCCTTTATCTCCTACCCCCAGTCGTCGCAAGACTTCATCTAAACCTCATCAACAGCCGGTTTAATTAAGAAACCTTAAAAGAATAAATTTACTCACTGAAAGCTTCACTGCCATTAAGCTAAGGAAGGATGCGCTAACGATAGGAATCGCATCAACCGCAAGCGACCTACTCCCAAATTAAGGAGTGTATCTATTCATAATTTACAATTAACAGAGTTACTTTTAGCCCTTGTTTTGACGACTTATCAGCTAATCGTTCACAGATACACCCAACCCATGCTCATACACCGCTATATCCAGAGCAGAGTTCTGTATATAACAGATCAAAACAGTGTTTCTATGCGTAGATTCGACTATGTTTTGCTATTGTGTATAAAAACACGTCTTCTTTATCTTTAACTAATTCACTTAATCCAATGTAGGTAAGCTGTTACCCTCCTGATCAAGTAGCAGCTACACGGCGAACCAGCCACTCATCATTTCTTAATTTAATTCGAGTACCAGGTGCAATGATTGACTGTTGCCTAAAGTTCCTTTTCCATTTTGAAGGCAACAACTCGCTTTTCACCTGCAGAGGTATCTGAACTATTGGAGACTGCTGAACACATTGCCTACCAAAAGCCATCTCAGATTCTGAGAAGGGCAAGATAAAGGTAATAAAAAAGTTACCGCAGCAAATTTTAGACATAAAAAAAGCAGTCCATAATTAACTGTAACTGCTTTATTTATATAACAATTCGTGGTGGGTCCTGCGAGATTCGAACTCGCGACCATCGCATTAAAAGTGAGTTATTTACAATAATTCACAGCAAGTGATGATAAATAACAACAAACATATCAATATCTTATAGAGTTTTATTAATTACTGATTGTTGTGGTTTATTACCACTATTTATCACTAAGTGCCCCGTGAGTGCCCCATGGGGAAGTATCAGTTATTACATGACCTCCATAGAATAAGGCTTTAATAGTCCTTATACACAGCAAGCCCATTACTCACCAACTCATCACTATTATTTATATCATCAAGGTAAATAATAGAGAGATAACGACCATACTTCCCTTTTTTATATCTAATAGTTTTGATAATAATAATATCTTTATTTAAAATTCTATTTCTTAACCAACCTCGTGATTTAACACCTTCAGGTTTGGAATCACCTCTTACTTCTGGGGCGTTAATATCAAAGAGGCGGAGTTTTTCACCTTTGAGTACAGCATTAAACCCAAGCTCAATAGATACAGTAATTGTGTTACCATCGTAGATTTTTGATACATAATCCCTATAAGTATAAAGAGACTCTTTTTTAGTAACACCAGAAAGGGAAGGCAAATTCATTGGTTTGATTATTTATGATATTTAAGTT
>JALSLS010000429.1 GCA_026988195.1 Methylomonas sp. | reverse complement strand
TTAGGTTGTTAAAAATAGTAAATAGTGCTTTTTATGGCTTTCCTTCGCAAATTAGCTCTATTGATCGTGCAATTAATCTTATTGGGACTAAAGAGTTACAAAATATAGTATTAGGTACCATCGTTATTGACCGGTTTTCTAAAATGCCGAATGATTTGGTTTCGATGCATGATTTTTGGTCGAGGAATCTTCGTTGCGCTTTAATCGCTCAAGGAATCGATCAATATTTAGGGAAACAGTATACAGACTGTATTTTTGTTTGTGGAATACTGCACAATATAGGGCAATTAGTGTTCTTTAGACGCATTCCCGAATTAGCAAAACAGGTGGTTTTATTACATCAGGCTGGTGGTAATCCTTCAGGAATAGATGAAGTGTTAATTGAGCAAACTATTATTGGTTTTGACCATTTTGAGGTAGGTGCGGCCTTGACAAAGTTATGGAAACTTCCAGATGTCATTACCAAAAGTATAGGTTTGCATACTTACCCTGAAAGTGCTGAGAAATACTCTAAAATAGCAACCATTCTTAGGCTTGCTGATGCTTATAGCCGACTTGATGATATGCCGAGTGAAAACAGTTTAAATATCCCTGTAGCGGATATGAGTGAAATTATAGATAATGCGTATGAGCAGTTTGAAGTGGTCTTTAAGGTCTTCTACCCAGGATAAAAAGGCATTGTTCATATCCTACCTAAGGAGTTACAACTCAATCACTATTTTGCCAGTAGAATGGCCTTGCTCAATTTTTTTATGCCCTTTAGAAACCTGGTCTAAAGAGATTACTTCAGAAATATTTACTTTTAAACGACCTTGTTCAACCCATTGTGCGCATTGATTTAGAATGCTGATATGTTTATCTCTTGCACTATCTAATTGTTTTAATAAGGGAGTTAGCATTAACTCAAAACCAATCAGCAAATTCTTCATTCTTGCATCTGCTAAGTTTTGTTCGCCAGGGTCTAATAAGGTTATTAAGCGAGAAAAATAAGCCATACAAGCATTACTTTGTTGAAACACACCGGCTCCAACGGTATCAATAACAAGGTCTACACCTTTACCTGCAGTGAGCTGGTTAACCGTATCGGCTACATTGTTCTCTGTGTAAAGTATGGTGTGATCAGCACCCAGTGACTGACAAAAAATTGCTTTTTCTTTTGAGCTGACGGTGGTAATGACTGTTGCACCTTTTAACTTAGCAAGTTGAATAGCAATATGACCTACGCCACCCGCACCGGCATGAATTAACACCGTTTCAGCTGCTTGTAGCCTGCCTTTTTCAAATAAGGCATTGTAAGCCGTAATTAAAACTAAAGGCATAGCCCCAGCTTCAATGAATGAGCAGTTCTTTGGTTTTAACGCAATCCAGCGGCAGTCAATCGTTGTATATTCAGCATAATTACCTTGTTCTTGCCCTAGCCCTCCATGACAAAACCAAACTTCATCACCTACTTTATAGTCAGAAACATCATCACCGACGGAGACAATTTCTCCAGCACCATCACAGCCGAGAACGATAGGTAAAGGGTGTTGATAAAAACTGCCATTCCTACGTATTTTGGTATCAATAGGGTTAATGCCTGCTGCTTTAATTTTTATTTTAACTTGAGTTGGCGTGCTGATTTCGGGTTCGTCGATATTTGATAATTGCAAGCTATCGGTTGAACCTGTTGATTTCATTAAAATTGCTTTCATATTTTTACCATTGTTGGCGATAGTCTTGATAGTCGTTGTGTTTAATCAGTGATACATTGTTTTTTTTATCCACCCAATATACATCAGGTAAATTATAACCATTAAATCGATTAGCTTTAATTAAGCTATAAGCCCCTACATTTAAAAAAACTAATCGATCACCTACTTGTAGTGGGCTTTTAAAAGAGTATTCACCAAAAATATCACCCGCCAGACAGCTAGATCCAACGAGTAGGAAAGAGTGATCACCTTGCTTTTCTGCTTCCAGTAATTCGGGTTTTTTTTGGTACTCAAAGACTTCAGGGTTATGATTAACCGAGGTGTCGAGTACTGCAATATTTCTATCATCAGAGATAAAGCTGTCAATCACGCTGCTGACTAAAAAGCCAGCATTGCCTACAACTGCCTTTCCCGGCTCTATAAAAATATCCAGCTGATATTTGTTTTTTAATCGTTTGACTAAATCAATAAAAGGTTGTTGGTTGCTGATCTGGGGATAAAGGTATCCCCCTCCTAAGTTTAACCATTTTAGTTGTTGCAATTGAGGTGCTAATTTTTGTTCTAGCAAGTCAATGGTTTTTTGCAAAGATTGGTAGTGGGTATTAGAAAACACAGTATGAAAATGTAAGCCTTGTATTTCTTTGGGGATCTCTATCAAGGAATCTAATGCGAGACCTAATTTAGAATGAGGGCGGCAGGGGTCATAGCGGGGGTCATTAGCAAAAGATAGTTTAGGATTTAATCTTAATCCCAGAGAAGCCTGCTTATTATTTTTGTGTTGTAAACGTAGAAATTGAGGCTTTGAATTAAAACTAATATGACTACAAAGTGATGAGACTTCTTTAAATTCAGACTCTCGGAGTCCTGGTGTTGTAATATGGGTAGAGCTTGAATGGGGTAAAATCTCTTTTGCAAGTCGAGCTTCAAATAATGAACTGACTGACAGCCCATCTAAATAATGACTTGTTAATTTTAAGACTTGTTGCAGAGGAAGGGCTTTTATTGAATATAAAATTTGACAGCCAGATGTCTCTTTTAGATTCGCTAATGCGCTCAAATTAGAGGTCATGATATTTTCATCAAACACAAAAGCAGGTGTTGAATTTAAGCTGTTTTTTAAGTGATCAAAATCCATTTGTTTTAGAAGAGAAGGTGTTTAATTCTGTCAATATAGTATGCATATAGATATCGTGTTTTTCCATGATAACTTTATCGCACAGCTGTGATTCATAACACACAGCGGTTAATTGTGTTTTTGGGCTCACTTCTTTAAGTAAACGATCATAATAGCCCGCTCCATTTCCTAGTCGGCCACCGAGGCGGTCAAAGGCTACCCCTGGAACCATAATTAAATCCAGCTCCTCGGCTGAAACTTGTTTGTTCAGTTCACTCCACCTGGTTTTAGGAGGCTCCAATATTCCCCAAGTGCCAGGGCTAAGCTCGGCCATCTCTTCTAGCAACCATAAACCAAGTTTGTTGTGTCCTTTTGGATCTTTAGTGCAATAAGGAATGATAATTCTTTTGGAGTTATTAAGTTGAGTCATTATTGCCGATAAAGTTCTTACTTCTGAGCGACAATGCAAATACCACATAATAGTCTCTGCTTGTTGATATGCCTTTTGAGAAATAAACTTATCACAAATAATCTGGCTTAAATGGTCTTTATCAGGCTGATCATTTCTAGCTTTGTAGGCATCGCTACGCTGTTGTTTTTTTAAATTCATATGGTAGGGATCAATGATATTCATAAAGCATACGTAGCCTTGATGTAGCGAAGCGGAATCAAGGGTATTTGGGGTGAAAAACCTTGATTCCACTTTGTTACATCAAGGCTACAAAAGCTTAAGCTATAGCGTTTTAACAGGTATAAGGTATAAAAGGAAAAAGCTGTGGGTTTTGTCTTTTATTTTTCAAATTTACAATGCTGCAATAATAGCGTCACCCATTTCAATGGTGCCAGCTTTAGATTTAGGGTTCAAATCAGGAGTGACATATTCTCCCGAAGCAATGATTTTTTCTACAGCAACTTTAATTTTATTAGCGGCTTCGGTTTCGCCTAAATAGTTTAGCATCATCATACCAGCCATAATGACGGCAGTAGGGTTGGCTAAATTTTTTCCTGCAATATCGGGTGCGCTACCATGAACGGCTTCAAATAAAGCGGCTTCTTGACCAATGTTAGCCCCTGGAATTAAGCCCAGTCCACCGACTAAACCAGCGGTTAAATCCGACAAAATATCACCAAACATATTGGTGGTAACAATGACATCAAATTGGCTGGGATCCATCACTAGGTGCATGCAAGTTGCATCAATAATTTTT
Source organism: Methylomonas sp. (assembly GCA_026988195.1). Lineage (GTDB taxonomy): Bacteria > Pseudomonadota > Gammaproteobacteria > Methylococcales > Methylomonadaceae > QPIN01. The sequence continues at coordinate 3,488 of JALSLS010000429.1, read as the reverse complement.
TCATTAAATTCAATATCGGGGTATTTTTTTGCCACTTCTATTGCAGTATCCAGAAACAAACCTGAAGTGAATTTTAAAATATTAGCTTTATGGCATACGGTTATTTTTTTGCGGCCATGATCTATGGCATATTTAAAGGCATATTCTACAATGCGTTTAGAGCCTTCTTTAGTGATAACGGCTAGGCTTTCTGCAACATCTTTTTGGCGAGTCAAATAGTGCTCAAGTCCCATGTACAAGCCCTCTGTATTCTCTCTAATAACCACAATATCAACATTGTCAAATTTGCTTTGGGCGCCTTTCCAGGTTTTTGCAGGGCGAATATTGGCATATAAGTCGTATTTTTGGCGCAAAGCGACATTAATACTTCTAAACCCACCACCTACAGGCGTTGTTAGAGGACCTTTAAAAGCAATTCTATTTTTATCAATAGAGGCTAATGTTTCATCAGGAAGTGGTGTTCCATGTTTATTAAAAGCTGCCATACCGGCATCTGCTTCTTCCCAAGCTATTTTTACCCCGGTAGCATTAATAATTTTAACCGCTACGTCCATAATAGAGGGGCCAATACCATCCCCTTTGATTAAGGTAACATTATGCATTTTGAAGACTCCAAAGATTTAGATGCTCTAAATCATACACAAATTCACATATTTTTGCTGAATGGAGTCCACTTAAACTATAATCATAGAATATTTTGATTAAAGAAACTTATTTTAGAGAAGACTATGGAAAAATCATTCATCTTACACATGCTTACGACAGCCAAAAATTTAAGCCCATTTGATGTAAATATGGCCTTAGATGCTGGTTGGGTTTCTGCTGTTCCCTATACTAATGTTGAAGCAAGTGAAATCAAAGGCCTGATTCAGGATGTTATCTTTTCTCGTAGCTCTAAAGCTTTAAAGCGTACAGGTATCTTTATTGGTGGTAGAGATACTAAGCAAGCGACCGATATGCTAAAAACGGCTAAGAACTCCATGTTCTCACCTTTTGAAGTTTCGGTCTTTGCAGATCCTAGTGGCGCATTTACTACGGCTGCGGGGATGGTTGCTACGGTTGAAGATGAGCTTGATACAAAATTTAACACTACGTTTGAAGGTAAAACACTACTTGCATTAGGAGGTACAGGCCCCGTAGGCCAAGCAGCAGCAGTGTTAGCAGCTCAGGCGGGTGCAAATGTTAGGATTATTGGAAGACAATTAGATAAAGCTCAACGTATTGCTGATTTATGCAATGATGAATTTGGTGATGGAAAAATTAATATTCAAGCAGGCGCAAGTGCGGATATAGCCGATTACATCAAGACAGCTGAAGTGGTTTTTGCTACAGGAGCTGCGGGTATTGAATTGCTCAGTGCAGCGCATATTGCCTCTGCAGCAAAACTTAAAGTCGCGGCAGATATTAATGCAGTTCCTCCATCGGGTATTGTAGGGTTGGATGCCTTTGATAATGGAAAAGAGATTGCTGGAAGTGTATCTGGAGCCGTTGGCCTAGGAGCACTGGCGATTGGTAACATTAAATATAAAACACAAAGCCAATTATTAAAACAAATGATTGATAGTGAAAAGCCTGTTTATTTACATTTTGAACATGCATTTGAAGTTGCTCGTCAAATTGTTAAATTAACTAAATAAAGGAAGTAAAATGCCAAAGCGCAGTATTCTTCATATGTTTGATCCTATGCCAAACAATAGTCCGTTTGATATTAATATGGCGTTAGATGCCGGATTTGAGGTTTTAATGCCTTATAGTAATGTTAAGCTAGAAAGTATTCATGGTTTGACGCAGGATGCTATCTTTTCTAGAAGCCCTTCCGGTATTAAGCGAACAGGGATCTTTATTGGTGGTCGAGATATGGGGCTTGCTATGGATATGATGTCTGCTGCAGAACAGGCGATGGTACCGCCTTTTGAAGTGTCTGTACTGGCTGATCCTAGTGGTGCCTTTACCACGGCTGCTGCATTGGTTGCCTGTGTAGAAAAGCAACTCAAAGAAAAACATAATAAAGATCTAAAAGGTTCTAAGGCACTTGTTTTTGGTGGAACGGGGCCGGTTGGTATTGCAACGGGTGTTATTGCTTCATTAGCGGGAGCTGAGGTTTCATTAGTGGATCATATGTCTATTGATGCCGCCAATGATGCAGCTAAAGAATATAATCGTCGCTGTCAAAGTAACCTTTTAGGTGCTATGGCAGGTTCTGACGAAGAAAAAATGGCCATTATTGCAGATGTTGATATTATCTTTTGTACCGCTAAGGCCGGTATTCAAGTGCTTAGTGCTGAGGTGTTAGCTCAAGCTAAACAACTTAAAGTGGCGGGTGATGTTAATGCTGTGCCTCCACCGGGAATTGCTGGGATTGCTGCAACTGATGCGAGTGTCGCTTTAACCAGTCCGGCAGGGGCTATTGGTATTGGTGCATTAGCTGTTGGTAACATCAAATATAAAGTACAGAATAAATTATTAGAAATGTGCTTATCAACAGAAAAGCCTGTTTATCTGGACTTTAGAGAGGCATTTATTGAAGCTCAAAAAATCGTCTAAATAAATTTGATTGATTAAATTTATATCCAATAACACCCTTCAGAATGAAGGGTGTTATTGGCAAAATATTATGAGTGCTTAATCACGCAATAATTCATTAATACCTGTTTTGCTACGTGTTCTTTCATCAACTTGTTTGATGATTACTGCACAATATAAGCTGTAAGTGCCGCATTTAGACGGTAAGTTACCCGGAACAACGACTGAACCTGCTGGTACTCGACCATAGATGATTTCACCGGTCATACGGTTAAAGATCTTAGTGCTTTGACCAATGTAAACCCCCATTGAAATAACAGCCCCTTTCTCTACTATTACACCTTCAACAATTTCTGAACGCGCACCAATAAAACAGTCATCTTCAATAATGGTTGGACCCGCTTGTAAAGGCTCTAAAACACCACCAATACCCACGCCGCCAGATAAATGTACGTTTTTACCAATTTGTGCACAAGAACCTACTGACGCCCAAGTATCAACCATGGTGCCACTATCAACATATCCGCCAATGTTGACGAAAGAAGGCATTAAGATTGCGCCAGGAGCAATATAAGAACCGTGACGGGCAACAGCGTTAGGTACAATACGAACGCCAGCTTTGACAAAGTCTTCGGGTGAGTGTGTTGAAAATTTAGCTTCAACTTTATCGTAGTAACGTGTATTTCCCCCTTCGATAACACGGTTTTCATTGATTTTAAAAGAAAGTAAAACAGCTTTCTTTAGCCATTGGTTAACCACCCATTCGCCCGATGTTTTTTCTGCAACACGTGCAGTACCTGCATCAAGCATATTGATAGCTTCTTCAACAGCAGAACGAATTTCGTCTGATACGGTTGATGGAGTGATGTCGGCGCGTTTTTCAAAAGCGTCATTAATAATGTTTTCTAAGTTTGACATAGGTTTTAGTCTAATGTGTTAATAAAATGTTTTATTCGGTTGGCAGC
>JALSLS010000428.1 GCA_026988195.1 Methylomonas sp. | reverse complement strand
TTGCCAGATTCACAAGCTCTTGTTTTGAATATGAATTCTCACCATATTTTGTTGTTAAGCCTGTTAGGTGAAAAATATGAGAAGTTATATTCAGAAAGCGGCTAATTTGGGGTGCGGAATGTAGGTTATTTGTTTCCATTTTCTTAAATAAGCCCGCTATCTATATGTTTAAACTTAACTGCCAGGCGAGTTAGTTCCACATCATTTTTCACTTTTAGCTTGTCATATAAGCGATAGCGATAAGTATTAATGGTTTTATCACTTAACACCAACATATCAGACATTTCTTTAATACTTTTACCTTGTAATATTAAATTAGTCACCTCAGACTCTCTTTGCGACAACCTCTCAAATGGAGAATCATTAGCGCCAGGTAAGCCCTGAAAAGCAAGGTTATTAGCTACTTCAGAACATAAGTACCTTTTACCATTATAGACAGAACGAATAGCACTCGTCATTTCTTCAACAGCAGAGCCTTTAGAAATAAAGCCTAATGCACCTAACTTCAGCAATTGCTGAGGGATAGGTCCATCGTTATGTATCGATAAAGCGATCACCTTAATATCAGGGTATTTTTGCAATACCCGCCGACAAGCTTCTACACCACCAATTCCTGGCATATTTATGTCCATCAATATTACATCAGGGGTTATTTCAGTCAACATATCCAGCGCTGCCTCTCCACAATTAGACACAGCAACAACATTTATATCATCTTGAGCATTTAATAATGCCTCAATCCCTGTTCTTACCAATTCATGATCATCAACCAATAAAACCTTAATCATCCCATAACCTTTAGTAAATGACCCTAATTAGCTCTATGATACAACATATTAGGCCATTCTCACAGAAATCTTAACTAAAAATTTAACCACCCCGAGGGTATCGCTAACCTTTAGGTATTTTTAACACTTGCCCAATTATCACCAGATTGCCGGCCAACCTATTAATTGATTTAATAGACCGCATACTCACACCGTAGTATTGAGCAATACCTGACAAAGTCTCACCTCTAGAAATCGTATGCTTTTTATTAGAATTTAAAGCGATATAAGTATCTGCAGGTGCATATTGATTAAAATATTTAACAATACCTTTGTAAATAGCCCTAGCCATTTTTGACTGGTGCTTACCACTTTTTAGCTTACGTTCTTCCGCTGGGTTAGATATATATGCTGTTTCCACTAAAATAGAAGGGATATCAGGCGACTTTAAAACCAAAAAACCTGCTTTTTGTACATTATTGTTATGTAAGTGCCCTATTGATTTAAAATTTTTTAAGATTTTTCCCGCGACATTTCTACTGGCTTCTTTAGTGGCTGTTTGAGATAAGTCCATTAACACCGTTGCTAATACATCATCCTTATCTGTTAAGGTCACTCCACCCACTAAGTCAGCAGCATTTTCATGTTTTGCTAACCAACGAGCCGCTTCACTAGAAGCCCCACGATTTGACAAAGTAAAAACAGAAGCCCCTTTCACCGTAGAGTCTTTAAAAGCATCTGCATGAATAGAAATAAAAAGATCCGCATTAGCCGCACGCGCAATTTGCATTCGTTTTCTTAACTCAATGTAATAATCCCCCTTTCTGACCATAACCGCTTTCATTCCGGGCTTTTTATTGATCAAAACTGCCAGTTTTTTAGCAATTAAGAGCACCACCTTTTTTTCCTGTGTTCCTCTTGGCCCCTGAGCACCAGGATCCTCTCCTCCATGCCCAGCATCAATCGCAATAATAATATCTCTAGCTTTGTTTTTAACCGTTTTAGTCACGGTTTTAGCAGCTTTAACACTTTTTTTACTCGCCGTATTGACAGCTTTAACTTTATTGAATAAATCAACCACTAAACGGTGCCCATAATTTTTATTGGGCTGCAAAGCAAAACTTTTAGGGGATACTGTAGCTTTTAAATCGACAACAACACGTAAATCTTTGTTATTTCGCACACCACTACGCACACGACTAAATAAAGCATGGTTCTTTGGCGGTTGAGGTAGTGCTTTTAATAATTTCGTGTGTTTAAAGTCAATCACTAAACGCGCAGGATTTGCCAACAAAAACACTTGATGTGCGACTGGGGTAGTTAGATCAAAAACCATACGTGTATGATCGGGGGCTGTCCAATATCGTAAAGAATCAACCCTTCCCGTTTGCGCATGTACTACCAGCGCAGAACTTATCAATACCCATAGACTGATAAACTTTATAAATTTAGACATCTCACACACCCTAGTAATACTCTTGATTAAATTATAGCACTATGCCTTTGTTTTTCCACTGGAGTATTATATTTTTAAACATTTTTTTTGAAATAACATTAAGAGTAACAACACGTCCCCCCCCTTCTGTTTTTATTGATAATTCAATATCAGGCTCAGGTAAAAAACCTTTTCCCAAACTAGACCATTCAACAAAACACAAGCAATGCTGTTCTAGATAATCCCTTATTCCAATCCATTCCAGCTCTTCAGGATCGTTAACCCGATACAAATCGAAATGAAAAACCTTTCTGTCTGCCACCTCATATTCTTCCACCAAAGTATAAGTTGGGCTTTTAACCGCACCTTTATGGCCAGCCGCCCTTAATACACCACGGGTTAATGTGGTTTTACCTGCGCCCAACTCACCATTAAGAAAAACCAAACATTTTTCAGGTAAAATACGCCATAATTCAGCACCCAATAACTCAGTTTCCTGCTCATCTAATAATGTTATTTTCATTTATTCATCAACTTTCTAATAAAAGGCATTAAATCACTCGCCAACAAACCTCTTTCACCCCCCACTTCCGCAGCTAGATCAGCAGCCTCACCATGGATAAACACCGCGGTATTTGCCGCCTGAGCTAATGTCCATTGTTGCGCGACCAACCCAGCGACCATACCCGCTAACACATCCCCCATTCCGCCACTTGCCATACCTGGATTACCCGTAGTAGAAACAGAAACGCCTTCCCCATTATCAATCAAAGTACCCGTACCTTTTAAAACAATAACACCACCATAAAGTGTTTGTATTTGAGAGGCCGCTAAAAACCTATTATTGGCAATATCATCAGTAGAACACCCTAATAACCGTGCCGCCTCGCCAGGATGTGGCGTCAACACCCAATTATCCCGATACTGCCTTTTTGTAGCCAATAAATTAAGCGCATCAGCATCTATAACTAAAGGCTTATCACTCTTAATAACAGCTTCCAATAATTTTTTTGCCCATAACGACTGCCCCAAACCAGGTCCTACAACCACCACCGAAGCTTTATTTAATAAAGGTAACAACGCTTCACAACCCTCCACCCCATGACACATTAACTCAGGCCGAGTGACATTAACCAAGTTCGCATGACTTTTACGAGTAGCAACAGACACTAACCCCGCTCCCACTCTTAATGCAGCTTCAGAAGCTAAACTAATAGCTCCTGAAAAACCATCATCCCCACCGACCAACAACACATGTCCATGATGTCCTTTATGAGCACAGCGCGCCCGTTTAGCAAAATCCACTGAAGTTATTAATTGTGCAGCATGACTCATCGATTGAAAAATAGTCTCAGGAATATCTAAATCAGCATAAATAATTTGTCCACAGTACTCAGCTGCAAATCCTGTAAACATACCTTGCTTTAACCCAATAAAACTCACAGACCAAGTTGCCACAACCGCACAGCCCATAACCACCCCCGTATCAGCATTTAACCCAGAAGGTATATCAACTGAAATAACAGGAATAGCCGCTTGATTAATTAAGCTAATAGCCTCTGCATATTGCCCTGATACATTTCGGTCTAAACCTGTACCCAACAAAGCATCAACCAGCACACGCCCAGTCAAGTCCAAATCATTATTAAAAGCGCTAGCCTGTCCACCAGAAGTGATAAAGCCTTGATAAGCTGTTGCAGCATCCCCCTTTAAATTTTCGGGCTTAGATAAGTAAAAAACCTCAACCTTAAAACCTGCCTGTTTAGCTAATTGGGCAATAACATAACCATCCCCCGCATTATTTCCAGCACCACAAAAAACTGCAAGCAAACACTGAGCATAATGCGTCTGAATTAACTCGAAAACTACATGCCCGGCTTTACGCATTAAATCGATCCCAGGAATGGCATAATCCTCAATGGCCAAACGATCCATTTCCCTTACTTGTTCAACTGAGTATAATTCTTTAGGTAATCTTTGCATAAATTTAGTTAAAATGGTTGTAATGTTTCCTTAAGCAACTTGCAATAAATAACCTTCCCTCACTCCAGCACCAAGAAACGCAGAGCATCATTGCCATTAAGTTAAGCCATTTGCGTAGGATGTGCTGACGACAGGAAGCGCATCAACTGTAAACGATGCGCTTCCTGTCGTCAGCACATCCTACCTGCTCTCTTAACTAATGGCAGTGATGCACTATTTGATGGTTTATTTATTGCACGTTACCTTATTTCACTATTATATTTCTCCCTGCCCATGCACACAATCAATCAGCAAAACAATTCTGAGCTTACGCTTAAAATTAAACAATGGGGAGAAGACTTAGGGTTTCAACAAGTTGGCATTGCTGACACTGATTTACATGAAGCAGAACAACGGTTACAGCAATGGCTTAAAAAAGACTTTCATGCCGATATGGACTATATGCATAAACATGGGCTAAAAAGAAGCCGCCCTGACTTACTAGTTGCAGAAACCATCAGTATTATCTCAGTCCGCATGGATTACTTACCGGAAACAGCAGAACAAATAAATCAGGTATTAGACAGCCCGACTAGCGCCTTTATCTCCCGCTATGCACTAGGCAGAGATTACCATAAAATCATGCGCAATCGGTTACAAAAATTAGCCAATAAAATTGAAGCCGACTACGGACAATTTGGTTACCGCGCTTTTGTTGATAGCGCCCCCGTATTAGAAAAAGCCATTGCAGAAAAAGCAGGATTAGGCTGGATTGGTAAACACAGCAATGTTATTAACCGTAAAGCTGGGTCTTGGTTTTTCTTAGGTGAAATTTACACAACTATTCCCCTAGTGACCGACAAAGCCAGCTCTTCTCATTGCGGCAACTGTGTGGCCTGTATTGATATTTGCCCCACTCAAGCCATCGTTGCCCCTTACCAAGTTGATGCCCGTCTTTGTATTTCATATCTCACTATCGAATTAAACGGTGCTATTCCCGAACATTTACGTTCTTCTATTGGCAATAGAATATATGGCTGCGATGATTGCCAACTGATTTGCCCATGGAATCGTTTTGCCAGGCTCAGTACCGAAAAGGATTACAGCCCAAGGCATAATTTAAATAACAGCCAATTAACCGAGCTATTTAACTGGACCGAAAACGAATTCTTAAAAAAAATGGAAGGCTCTGCTATCAGGCGTATAGGTTACATTAGATGGCTTAGAAATATAGCGGTTGCATTAGGCAATAGCCAACCATCCGAACAAGCTATTCATGCCCTATTACAAAAACAATATCATGATTCAGAGATAGTAAAAGAACATGTAGCCTGGGCATTAACTCAGCTCCACGCCTAGGAACATACATAAAATACTTCAACAGCTTTGGCGCTGGACGGGGTATTCACCCCATACAAAATATTCAAAGCTACATTAAAATAACACTTGTTTCCAGGTTAACAAATAATATAACCTTATAGCCACTGTTTTTTCAATTGTATTTATCGTTCCCTCGCTCCAAGCGTGGGAATGCAGCCTGTGACGCTCCAGCGTCACGGAACGTTGGAGCATGGGAACTATTTGGTGGTTAATTAATTACGAGTTACCTTACCATTGGTGGAAAACCGTAACCATTCAGTTTGTGAGTAAATAATAATGTAGGAGCGTCCGCCCTCGGCACACCGCTTCGCTGCTCCTGCATTGCTCTACCTACGTGCATAATCTACATGGATGTAGTGAATGCAGATGTTGCAGGAGCAAATATCTGCCCATGCACTAGTCGGCACGAAGATAATTGATAATTTCAGAGAAAAGAGCATTATTTTATTCGCGCCGGGGGCGGACGCTCCTACAAAATAAGGCACTAAATTATAGCTATATCCTATTAATTTCATCGTTTGTATAACACCTCTACAAAGATTGATATGCCCCAGCTTTAGACTTGCCTTGATGCATTTCCCGTAATTTACCAGCAACCTCAGCTTTATGAGACTCAGCTGCCTCTAATATTTGTTGGTTCAGCCGCTGAACCTCAAATAAATCTTCTTGTTCCTTTGCGGAAAATACGGGGTCATCACCTGAAAATAATGAACGCAACATTTCATCCTGTTGCAATTGCATATCCAATAAAATATCCCACTGTTGCTCCAATACAACCATCACCATATCTTGTGTATGGGATAAAATGCCAGCAACAGACATTAAACAGAATACGCCTTTAACGCACGATTAGCGCGTGAATTAACGGGTCTGGTAGGCTTATTAATAACTTGAGTCGGCTTGTTTGCAGCTGTTTTCTCAGTTACTGAAACTGGTTTTACTATTTGGGGCGCTGGCGCTGGTGTTGCTGACACCACCTCAGCAGGTGCATTAATAGCATCCCAAGCAGCTTTAACATCCATTAACAGTCCTGAAACCTCATCAAGTATCGCTTCACTGTTTTTAAGGTTAGCACTTACTAATTGGCGATTAATATATTCATAAAGAGATTCAAGATTGGCCGCAATCTCCCCCCCATTCTTAGTATCTAAGCTTGCTCTAAGCCCCCCTACAATCTCAATTGTTTGGCTGATAAATTTACCCTTTTCGGCAATTTGTTTCCGCTGCATAGCCCCTTTAGCAAAAGCAATACGCTTTAAAGCACCTTCAAATAACATCTGAATCAATCGATGTGGATCAGCATACTCAATCTCAGAGTTAGTTCCGTAATCCTTATAGCTATTTAAAGCTGAATTCATTTTTGCACTCATTGCATCACCTATTTACACAATCAATTTAATCTAAACACCATATCGGCAAGCCAGCCAGGTTCTTTAGGTAATTTAAAACAATACCTCATATTAACAAAAAAAAGCCCATTTCAAAAATTAATCACTGTTGATTAAAAAGTAAGGATCCTCGGAAATTGACAATCAAACCAAGTCAGACTAGACTCGAATTACAATAACTGAGCCTAACTATAAAAATGCAAATAACCAATATTTCAAAAGCAAAATCCAGCCTATCTTATTTAATTAAAATGGTTCAAGAAACAGACGAGCCAATTATTATAGGTAAAGCAGGTAAGCCAATTGCTGTACTATCAGCTTACAAAGAAACCTTAGCTACTCGTAAACTGGGTGGAAGCTGGGAAGGAAAGGTAAAAATAACAAACGATTTTGACCAATTAGATAATGAAACCACAGAAAGTTTTTATAAATCAGTTATTTTTCCTACTGAAAAATGAACTATCTACTAGATACACACACCTTAATTTGGGCTTTAGAAAACAACCCAACCCTCTCACAAAAAGCACGTAATGCCATTATTAATGGTGAAAATATGATTTTTGTTAGCCCAGTTTCTGCTTGGGAAATTAGCA
>JALSLS010000427.1 GCA_026988195.1 Methylomonas sp. | reverse complement strand
CTGTTGAGGTTTCTGACTTTTCAGGAAGAGATTTTATCGGAAAAAGAAAGTTCAACTCTGACAAAGTGAGAAAATCAAAAGCCTTAATATTACCCATTAAACTAATAGATGGTACTGTATTAAGGCCCTTTCTTCCAAGGTTTGACAGCTTTACAACTTTACCTGTCGCTCATGATGAAATGCGCAGTTTAATGATTACTGACCCTGATGTTACCGCTGATTCAACTCGAACCTTTGATGTTTGTGATGTTGATGGCGACGGGTCTTTGGGGAATGTAAACGGAGCTTGGTCATTTAAAACCTTAATAACAAATATGGCAAACGGTGTTAATGCTCAGCAATTCACCCATGCCTGGTTAAGAAAATGGATGGCTGACCAAACAGTGAATAGCTTTACTATTCCTGCTAGACCCAATATCCAAAACTTTTTTCCTGGCTGGGATGGGTTTAATTTTAGTACCCTAGATATGAATAACTTGCCTTTTCGCTTACTAGCGATAGTTAATCGTATTGATTTGGCTAAAACTACCGCATATGGCCAATCTAATAACCCCGGAGAAATTCGCTTTGTTTTTGGTTTAGTAGACCCAAACAATTCAAGCTGTGTATCAGGTAATCTAGGTTCAACTCGACAAATGACGGTTATTTTTGAATATGGCGATGTCAGTAGTTTGTGTGATGACCTTAAAACGCGAGCTAATCAATGGATCAGTCTTTCATCTTTAGCTTTAGGTAGCCCCGCTTATAACTCAGCTTTACAAAATATTACTGATGATGTGACTTTAGCTAACGCTGCTCCTTCAAAGCCTAATGGTAGTGCATTGAATCAATTAAGAACGAATGAAATTGCCTTAAGTTTTCCTTGGCAGTTACGTGAGTTTGTTATTGACCAAGTCAGTTCAGATCTTATACCGGCTACAGTTAAACAAACACCTGACCCAGATTTATTTAGGTTCGGCTCAGCAACAACAGCTGAATATATGGAACAAAATGCTAACAATATACTCTGTGAAACAAATGCAGTACCCGAAAGTTTTGCTGGTTCCGCTTTTCTAGGTTCTCACACTGATTATGGATTTGGTACCATTTGGAATGCACCGACTGACCCTGGGCTTTTACCTGCAAGCATACCCTCGTGTCATAAAACAAATATTTCCTTAGGCACCCCTACTGTGCAAGGTGAATTAAGACATAAATTATCATTAAACACATGTGATGATTGCCACGCAGGAGAAACAAATACGACTTTTACTCACGTCAAACCCACAACATTTCCAACGGCACTTTCAGGATTCTTAACAGGTATTGTTGTTCCAGACCCTGTTGGAGAACCTGTCAGCAGGGAGTTTAATGATCTTGAAAGACGAGGTCAATCGATGGAAAGCTTAGCTGTTAAAAGTTGTTTAGGTATTGGCTTCCCTAGACCGTTTGATCCCATCGTGGTTTTCCCTCAAATACAGCCAGTCTTTGATTTTGATCCACCAAAATTTGATCCAAGCTTAGTTGATTTTAACCGTTTGCAACAGCATCATAATTTTACTCATTAGGTATGGGTTAAATTACACTCACCACAGCCATGATCGGCTGTGGGGTTAACAAGCTATGGCAACTACAGCTATTTTTTGTTTGAAACCGTGTTCTGAAGAGTTTTCAATACCTGATGTAAGTGTTTTCTGGAAGCTTTTTTATGCGGGGTGATTAATTTTAGCACGGTAGGTTAGGAACGAGGATTTAATAATACCCGAAAGTATGGCGCAGGGTTTTGGCTTCATAGGCGTGTTAGAAAAACAGGCGCATAGCGGGCTACGGTCACAAACAGCATCCTGCTTCAAGTGACACTTGCACTCCCTGTGCTTCGTAACTGTTTTTCTAGCATGCCTATGGAACCAAAAGACAAGTCAGGCTTGGGTATTATTGAATCCTCGTTCCTTAGGATGATGCTCACATGGATGTGGATAAGTAGAGCAATGCTTCCATGCAGTCTATAGTCGACCCAACTCCCCCCGCTTGGGAGAGGGTTTAAGGAACCTTTAAAAAATGAGCTTACCCACTGAGAGCCTCTCTGCCATTAAGGTAAGTAGGATGCGCTTCCTATCGTCAGCACATCCTACATCAATTTACCCCTTAAGTAGAGTGCCTTATAGCTAAAATATTCACACAGAATCCCCATGCTCATCAATCAAATTAATAATATCTACATCACAAGAGCCACAGCCTGTTGCCGCACCTGTTGCACTTGATATTTTATCTAAATCAGCTTTTTGTTTGATCAGTGACAATATTTTTGCTTTAGTTGTGCCTGTGCAATCACAAATAACTTCATTTTCTTGTTGGTCTTTATTGTTTTCGTTCACTGTTTTAATATATAAAAATTACAAGGAAGATCGGGTTAACCAATATTGTGTGGCGAGTTCATGAGCTTGGTCTTGGGTAACTGCTTTGCCAATTAATTTTAAAGCAATGGCTGTTGTGCCAATAATGGTTGCCTCTGCAAATTCATCAGTCATTTCCCCTTGCCATAATTGAGCGAGCTGCTGAGGGTCTAGGTTTTCTGATTTTACATGGCGACGTGGAAACAGAGCCGGCCACTGTTCATCGATTAGTTCATTGTTTTTGACTGATTGTACTAAGCAGTCCATATCTGGGTTACGTTCAGTTTCTCCACCTTCACCTTTTAATACCGCGATACTTGGCTGGTTTAATAACAGTGCGGCTTTTTGATGCACTTGCCGGTAGCTAGGGTGAAAAATACCTTGAATAGCATGAGAGGCAGATAAAGGGTTAAGCAACCTAACGAGCGTGTGTACAGGGGAGCGTAGACCCATTAAAGGACGAAGGTTAATCATCTCATACAGTTTTGGACAAAAATGTTCTAATGAAAGATAGCTAAAGTTATTTTGCTCAATTTGCTTGATTGATTCTTCAATGCTAGTGGCAGCTTGCAGGTTTAAATATTTTAAGACATTGTGAGTATAAATACGCCCTTCGGTATGCCCTCCTGCCCCATGCATAAAAATGCGAATACCATTTTCAGCCATTAATAAGGTTGATAGTAAAAACCAAGGTAAGTGTCGACGTTTACCGGCATAAGAAGACCAGTCTAAGTCAACTTGTATTGTATCGGCAGCGATGTTGAAAGAGTCACGAGCGGCTTGTACAAACCCCGCTAATTCTTCTGGCGTTTCTTCTTTAACTCGCATTAACATTAAAAATGCACCCAGCTGAATAGGTTCAACCTGGTCAGCCAGTATCATAGACATAGCTCTATAAGCTTCGTCTTGAGTTAAAGGGCGGGAGCCTTTTTTACCTTTACCTAATATTTTTACAAATTCAGCAAAAGGGTGTTCAGCTTGTGGGATCATGAGCTAAAAGTGTATAAAAAGTAGTGGTCAATTAAAAGTGCTGCGAACATTAGCATAAGGTAATTGATGGAATAAAAGAATGTTTTCATTGCCGTTTTATTATCTGTATGACGCATCATTTTAATTGCATAATAGATAAAGCCAAGGCCTAGAACAACGGCTGAAGCTAGGTATATTAGCCCGCTCATCCCCGTTAAATAAGGAAAGAGAGTCACAATAAACAATAGCACGGTATAGAGTAATATTTGTAAACGGGTGAATTTTGAACCGTGTGTGACGGGTAGCATGGGAATGCCGGCATTGGCATATTCTTCACGCTTTGCAATCGCTAGCGCCCAAAAATGTGGAGGTGTCCAGACGAAAATAATCAGAAATAATAATAAGGCATGAGGGTGAATTTCACCTGTTATCGCACACCAGCCTAAAACCGGCGGGGCTGCGCCAGCCGCTCCCCCAATAACGATATTGAGAGGTGTCATGTGTTTTAGATAAACCGTATAGATAATGGCATACCCAATCAATGATAAGAAAGTTAAGGCAGCCGTTAACACGTTAACAAGCAGAGCCAAAATAATCATGGCGATTAAACCAATAATGCCCGCAAAAATCAGTACATTGTTGGAGTTTAGATCTCCTGTCGGTAAGGGTCTATTCTGGGTTCTTGCCATTTTTGCATCAGCTTTTTGATCAATAAAATGATTGATAGCGGCAGCAGATGAAGAGGCCAGTCCTATTCCGATAGTGCCATATACTAAAAGGTCAATGGGAGGCATGCCTGGAACTGCGAGTAGCATGCCGACAATGGCGGTAAAAATAAGTAGGACAACCACTTTAGGCTTGCAGAGTTCAAGGTAGTTTTTCCAGGAAAGGGTTGTCTGTTCGTTTGTCATTGTAATCTGTGTTATCTCTCTTTTGATTATTACGTATAGAATACAATGAACTATTCATTTTTGATATAGTCGGATCGCTAACATTTTAGAAAACGGAGTATTTATGATTTTCAGGGTAATACTATTGGCTTTAGTTTTTATGCCAATGAGTGCATACAGTTCAAATGTTAAAGTGCATGAGCGTGTTTTTAGTAATGGCTTAAAGGTGTTGGTGAAAGAAGATCACCGGTCTCCTGTAGTGGTTTCTCAAATTTGGTATAAAGTCGGTTCAAGCTATGAGCCAGGTGGTATCACTGGGATTTCTCACATGCTTGAGCATATGATGTTTAAAGGTACTGAAAAATATCCAGCAGGTGAATTTTCACGGATTGTTGCCGAAAATGGCGGCAATGAAAATGCTTTTACGGGGCGTGACTATACCGCTTATTTTCAGACAATGGAAAAATCAAGGTTAGAAGTTAGTTTTGAGTTAGAAGCGGATAGAATGCGGAACTTAAAGCTAGATGCGGCTGAATTAAAAAAAGAGTTGGAAGTTGTTACTGAAGAGCGCAGGATGCGTACAGATGATAAACCACGCTCTAAAATGCAAGAGTTCTTTATGGCGATGGCTTTTTCTAATAGCCCCTATAAAAATCCTGTGATTGGCTGGCCTTCAGATATTGCTAATTATCAAGTTGATGATTTACAAGCTTGGTATCAGCTTTGGTATGCGCCCAATAATGCAACACTGGTTGTTGTGGGAGATGTAAAGGCGGAAGAGGTTTTTGTGTTGGCTGAAAAGTATTTTGCTGGCATTAAAATGAGTGAAATTAAGCCTATCAAACCACAGGCGGAGATTGAGCAGAAAGGTGTTCGTAAGACTACGATTAAGTTGCCTGCTAAATTACCGTACTTATTGATGGGGTATAAAGTACCGGTTTTAAATTCAATTGAGGATGAGTCTGAAGCTTATGCCTTAGAAGTACTTGCGGGTATTTTAGATGGTGGAAGTAGTGCGCGTTTAGCTTCTAGGTTAGTAAGAGGTCAGCAATTAGCGGTTTCTTCTGGCGCGGGTTACAGCATGATGTCTCGGTTGCCTGAATTGTTTATGTTGGATGCAACTCCTGCGGAGGGGAAAACAGTTTTTGACTTGGAATATGCTTTAAAACAAGAAATTTATGAGCTACAAAGAGAATTGATTTCAGAGCAAGAGTTACAGCGAGTGAAAGCTCAGGTTTTAGCCAGTGCGGTTTATGAGCGGGATTCAAATTTTTATCAGGCTATGCAGTTGGGAATGCTAGAAACTGTTGGAGTAGGATGGGAAAAAGTAGCTGAATATGTTGAAAAGGTTAACCAAATAACGGCTGAGCAAGTGCGAGATGTGGCACGTAAATATTTGGTAGAAGAAAAATTAAATGTGGCTTATTTAGACCCACAACCCATCAAACAACAAAAACACAGAAGCAAGGTAGCTGGAGGCCGTCATGCGCATTAAATTTATAGCATTATTATGTTTGCTGTTTAGTCAATTAGCCTTTTCGGCGGCTAAAATTGAGTCTTGGCAAAGCCCTGAGGGAAGCTCGGTGTTTTTTGTTGAGACTATAGGTTTACCGATGGTTGATGTGCGAGTGGTTTTTGATGCAGGAAGTGCAAGAGATGGTTATCAATATGGTATTTCTGCATTAACTTCTGCTTTATTTGATGCGGGGGCAGGTGAGTGGAATGCCGATGAAATAGCTCAGCGGTTTGAAAGTGTGGGTGCACGGTTTGGTGCAGGTGTCTCTAAAGATATGTCTTGGGTTTCTGTTCGTTCATTAACAGATGAAAAACTATTAAATAAGGCTTTAAAAACATTAAGTGTTATTTTGAGTGCGCCTAGTTTTAATGAGGCTGATTTTCAACGAGAAAAAAATAGAACCTTAGCTGGGCTGAAACACAGGGAAGAGTCGCCAGCTGCTTTGGCTAGGATTGAGTTTTTTAAAACCTTGTACAAAGATCATCCTTATGCACACCCTTCATCAGGTGTTGTGGAAACCGTTGCTGGGTTTTTAGTTGAGGATTTACGTGCTTTTTATCAACAATATTATGTGGCTAAAAATGCTAAAGTTATTATTGTTGGTGACATAGATAAAAAGCAGGCAGAGCAAATAGCTCAGTCTTTAGTTTCAGGTTTAAGAGCAGGGGTAAAGCCTGAAATACTCCCAGAGGTGCCAGTGCCTACAAAAGGGGTGACTAAGCACATTAAGTTTCCTTCATCTCAAACACATGTTTTAGCTGGCTTGGTTGGCATGCATCGAAAAGATAAAGATTATCTGAGTTTATATGTAGGGAACCATATTTTAGGCGGCAGTGGTTTGGTTTCTCAATTGTTTGCTGAAGTGAGAGAGAAAAGAGGGCTTGCTTACAGTGCTTATAGTTATTTTTCGCCATTATTTAGAAAGGGTCCTTTTACAATGGGCTTGCAAACCAGAAATGACCAAACAAAGCAGGCTGTAGATGTTATGCAAACTACCTTAAAAAACTTTGTTAATAATGGTCCAACTGAAGCAGCATTGATTGCAGCAAAGAAAAATATAACAGGTGGTTTTGCGATGCGATTTGATACCAACAGCAAACTAGTCAGTTATGTGTCAATGATTGGCTTTTACCAATTACCTTTAGATTACCTAGATACTTTTCAACAAAGAGTTGAAGCTGTCACGGTTGCATCGATAAAAGATGCCTTTAGTCGACGAGTCCAACCTAAAAATATCAATACGATTACGGTAGGGGGAGAATAAGCCTCCATAATCAGTCTCCGCTGCCAGTAAGTTAAGACAATTATTAGTAGGATGTGCTGACGATAGGAAGCGCATCTTTTGAAATAATGTGCCTCCTATCATTAGTACATCGTTTTCACTTAACTTATACTTCGCGTGGTCACGACTGCGAATTTCTAACCACTGAGTTTTTGCCAATAGCTGTGTTGCTGAAACAGTTACGTAGCTTGCTATGTGCCTGTTTCAGCGCCTTGCTATCGACAAAAATCAGCAGCTTATAAACTCCGCATCCGTGACCGCGCGAAATATAATGGCAGTGACCGAGATCGTGGGAACTATAAAATATAAATACGAGAGCTTTTAAGTGGCGAATACAAACAAACTAAAAATAATTGCAGGTGAGTGGCGTAGCCGACAGCTTGTTTTTGAAGATACGCCTGGATTAAGGCCTACGCCAGCGAGAGTGCGGGAAACTGTTTTTAACTGGTTGCAAACAGATATTATTGCGAGTCAGTGTTTAGATTTATATGCAGGCAGTG
>JALSLS010000426.1 GCA_026988195.1 Methylomonas sp. | reverse complement strand
GATGCTGACTCATCATCCCCCCAACCCATAAGATCAGACATGTCGTCCTCATCACTCTGTTTTTTACTAGCAATGCCCAAGGCGGGTAACCTTTCTAGTGTTGAGGTATAAGTGGCCAGCTCTTGTGCATTCAATTGCATTGCTTGCATTGATGCAGGGTTATTTTTAATAAAGTAATTGTACCGGCTAAAACCAAGGTGCTGTAGTGATGACTGTATTCTTAATAACTCAGCCAGATATTGTTGTTTTACATGAGTGCTAACTTGTGTTGATTTTTCGACATACCCTAATAATGTCTCGACCTCTCCAGTTAACTGATTTTCACTATTTATTAACAAAATTTGTGGATCTGCTAACTTTCCTGCGGCTCGCAATTCAACAATAACATTGTTGCTAATGGCTTTTAGTAATGAAATAAAAACCGTTTTTTCCTTATCAGATAGTACTGGGTTATGTTGAACCTCATCTAATAATGTCTGGCTATTATTTTCAATCAGTGTCAGCTGGGTTGCATCACCCGAATCAAGATAGCTATTGATGGGGGTGTTAATTTTCCGTGTTACTTGGCCTCTGATCTTTCCAAACTCTTCCACCAAACTAAATGCATTATTCAAGTGTTGTAGTGACCAAAATACAGAGGCAGCAGAGGCGACTATAAACACAACAAGAAAAATGCTAACGACTTTAGATATATATTTTATTTTCATAGGTGCGGTTTATACCACAGAGCTATAAAGAGGGGATTTATCCATCGTATCATTGGGTATTCGCCGGTTGATAAAGTAACTGTTTCCAGGTATTTTTTTCGCTTTATGCTTAGCATCAGCAGCTAGGTCAGAGATTTCCATATGTGATTTACAACGAAGCGTTGTACTGGATTCAACCACTCCAATCGAAAGACTCAGTAATGGATAAAAACAAGGCTTACCCACTCTATCAAATGCATGCATTCCTTTTGCTTGTTGATGTTCTTGACTATATAAATTCACCACTGACTGTTTAAAAGAAGTGAGTATTTCTTTGCACAGCACCTCAAAGTTCTGCTGGTTAAAAATGACAATAAAATCATCCCCTCCAATGTGACCCACAGTTCCTGAACCCTCTGGAATACTATCAGATATTAGATTTGCTAGTAACTTGATTGCTTGGTCACCTTTGTCATAGCCATAAATATCATTAAATGGCTTGAAATTATCCAGATCAAAATAACCAATAGAAAAAGGTATACCTTTAGTTATATTATGATTAATAATATTATTAATTGGGGTAATGCCTGGTAATAAGGTCAATGGGTTAGCATGCTGTGCATTTTGTATTTGCTGAATGGTAATCAATTGCAACAAATCTCTGACGGTACCTATTCCTTTGTAACTGTCATTTTCTGTTATTATAAACGCTTGATCAGTTCGTAAACTTTTGGTCAACTGCTGGCTTACTTCTTCAATGGCACATTGATGGTCAAAAATAAATGGTTCCATATCAATAAACTTTTCAACAGCATCTTTTCCATGCAAATCAATTCCATATCGGCTCGCAAAAAGCTGTGTTAAAAACCGTTCTTTATAAAGTAGCCCAGCTGTCAAGCCATCTTTAACAAGTGGAATCATGGTTAATTGGTTGTTTTTTTGAAAAATATCTAATACATCGTTATTGCTAGTCTGCGGTGATATAGGCTTTATTTCTTGAATAATATTCCCGATATTTGATGACGATTTAAAGTCACTAATGCTATGCTTTTTAAATAAAACTTCAGGAATATCTAATACAGGTACTGCTGCTGGGCGAGCAAAATAATAGCCCTGGCAAAAAGCCACACCTATTTTTTCTATTGCATGATACTCAGCTTCAGTTTCCACACCTTCGGCAATAACCTGACAATTAGTTGCTGCCGCCATGCTTTGAATAGATCGAACAAAATTAAGCTTTACCGAATCCTTATCTATGTCCTGAATAAAATGCCGATCAATTTTAACGTAATCCGGCATTAACTCTGTCCACAAGCGTAAGCTAGAATACCCGGCTCCTAGGTCATCTAGTGCTATTTCAAAGCCCATTTTACGATAATGCTCTAAGGCATTACGCATGATTTCATAACTATCTGTTGGCTGATGTTCCGTTATTTCTATCACAACACGCGAAGCCGAAAGCCCCATCTTTTCTAAGATAGCCAAGGTCTCGCCTTTTTTGAAGGCCGTATCAAGTAATACTTCAGGACTGACATTAAGAAATAATTTTTGAGGTATATTAAAAGCAGAATATTGCTCAATACTGGTTTTTCGACACATTCTTTCAAGTGTCAGTGATTGCTTAAATCGTTCTGCCGCACTAAATAAGTTAAGTGGGCTGTGTAGGGGGCTATCTGATGGCCCCCTGATAAGTGCCTCGTAAGCAAAAATATCTCTTTTTATCAGTGAAACAATCGGTTGAAAAAAGGAGGTTAATTTTTGATTCTGAATAATATCATTCAGATGCTCATTAAGGTTACTCACTCATTACCCTCTTCAATAAATACTGCAAACTAGTGGATACAAAAATAGTTTGCATAGCCTATCAACGTAATATGACAGTTTTATTACAGGGGTTTTGTCAAAATCAAGCCTGAAGCGCTTTAATCCTTCTTATTACACTTGAAGTTTCAACAAATAACAGATACGAAAAAGAGTAGTTTTAAAAAAATACCCTTTTTTTGAAGAAAAATTAAAGCCTAGTCGTTGGCTATGTTGCATCACCATCAGAATTTTATGAGTGCTGAATATTAACAAACATTGGTTTTAGATTTTTACTAAATACGGCGATACAAAGGTGCTTTGATGACAGTTTGCCAACTTATATTAAATCTCAATGCTCTCTACTTCCACACCTGCCCACACTTTTTCAGTGAAGGTTTTATCTATAGCAGGCATATCTTGTTGCATCCATTTAACAATTAATTTAGCAACGTTTGGATAACTAACCCTTACCGCTTTTTTCTTTTCTAACCAATTCTCTATGACAGAGGCATCCATATCATGCATGGTTTCCCCAAATCCCAGTTGTTTTAACGCGGCGGCATTAGAAATCTGTTCCATTTGTGCATGTAATGGCTTGGCTAAAATTTTCTTGCCTAACTGCAGGGCTTCACTGGCCAATTCAAAACCAGCATTGCTAACAATGCCTGCACAGTTATACATATCTTTTTTAAAGCCTTCCCTAGATAATGGGTTACAAATTATATGATCAAATTCACTGCTTACGGGAGTGGGGGAGTACAGGTGAAATTCATAATCTGTATAGGGTGATAAAAGTTTTACCATTGCTTGTTGGTCTTCAAAGGGCAAATACACCACGATTTTATTGACTTTAATGCTCTGAGGAATTTCGGGTGTCTCGATAATGGGTGGCAAAATAGGTTGGTCAAAATGATGCCAATGCAAACCTATCCCTTTATTAGCAGGGGCAAAATATTTCATCACCATATCAGCTAAAGGATCAGAACCTGTACGGGGAATAGCATGATCAAATGCATATTGATGTCCAATACCTAATACTGGTTTTTTTTGTGATCTTGCCGCCCAAGCGGTTACGGGTTCAAAATCACTAATGACTAGATCGTAAGAAGATAAATCTAAGGCTTTAACATCACTGATAAAACGTATGGGGCTGGAATTTAATGCTGTTTTAATATAATTAACCTGCCCTTTATCGGTGTTAAAGGTTAGCCCTTCTCTGTGTTGATAGCCATTAAAGACTTCCATGTCAAAAAAATCATCCTTGGGTCGCCCTGTAAACTGAAAGGTGACATCAAAGCCGGCGGCATATAACTCCTTTGCCATTACCCGTCCACGGGTAATATGTCCATTACCCGTTCCTTGAACACCATAAAATATTTTCATACGATTATTTGATTTAAACTGTAAAGCGCGACGCTAGTACCAAGAATCATTCCTACTAACGTATCGGTAGGGAAGTGCACCCCAAGCACTACACGAGAGAAACCAACCAAGACGGACCAAATTAATAGTGGCAACAATAAAACTGGTACAAAATACCCTGTTATCGCCGCCACCATAAAAGCTGCTGAAGTATGACCTGATGGAAAGCTAAATTGGTCGGATGGAGTTACCAAGCTGGTAAAGTTATTTAGCGCCACCTCAGGTCTATTTCGTTTAAAACTATTCTTTAAAACAAAATATAAAGGTCTTTCTATCAAAAAAGCCAGTAATAAGGTTTGTAAAAAAAGACTATCCAACCCGTCTTGCCAATAAAGGCTAGCGGCTAAACCCAGGTATAAAAGGCCATCACCTGTTTTAGAAATATAACGAGCAAGTAGTGTTAAATAGCGATAAAAACTTGCATTCATCAAACGTGTGAACATAAATACATCGTATTTATGCAGTGAATTGATTAACTTCATTTTTACATCCCCTTTAATTTCTGAATTAACTTATTTAGAATTCAGTTGTGTTTTCTTCAGACTACGGGGTAAGGATAATTTTTTTATGTGTCAGAAATGTGAAGTTTTTTTGAAGATTTAATGACAGCTCGGTTAAAAATTGATGACATATTGAGGGGTGGGAAAGTCTTCTGCAGGGATAGAAGAGATCTTATGTCAGTTCCAGTATTATTAAGTTAAGAAAATAAATGAATGTAGCCTTGATGCAGCAAAGCGAAATCAAGGGTGTTTGGAGTGCAAATCTTGATTCCATTTCATACTTCAGCTAATCCTATAAGTTAAAGTTTCAGGCTTTAATAAATTAACAATCCTGAGTCAAATAACAGGAAAAATGATAATAAGGCTTGGTTTTAAACGTGGAAATTCCCTCGTTCAGGTATTCCGTGACGCTGGAGCGTCACAGGATGCATTCCCACGCTGGAGCGAGGGAACGATGGGAGTAGTTACCTAGCTATCCCAAAATACAGGGCTGTTAGTCCTGTCTCATGGCTTTTTGTCACAAAGTACTTTAAACACTTTGCTATTAGCAGGTAGGTATTTAGTTAATTAAAGCATCTAGGCTTTTTTGTGCGCTGGTATTTGATTCTTCAGCTTTTTGTTGAATATTTGTCGTTGCGTCTTTAATAAGGTTTTTGCCTGAATCAACGGTTTGATTAACTTGATTTTTAGAGTTACTTATAGCTTGGTTTACGCTTTCTTTGGCATTAGATAGAGCTTGAGTAGCCGCTTCTGAAGTTTCTGAAACTGTTTCTTTTGCAGTGTCTTTTGCTTGTTCTAACGTAGTGACTGCTTTATTGGCGGCTGTAGCAGCACTATCGACAGATTCAGTAAGGGTATCTGAGACCTTACCAATAGTTTTATTAGTTGATGAGGCAGCTCCATTGATAAGGTTGGTATCGGAACTGACAGTTGTCGTTTGTTCGCTCTTTGCGGATTCATCAGCTGTTTGATCACAAGCTGATAGCATGGTTAGTCCGATGACTGATGAAATAAGTAATATTGATGATTTCATTTTTATACCTTTTAAGTTTGAGGACAATACTGATGAAATTATAATGATCAAAACTTACAATAAGCTGAACAGGTATGGTTTATTCTTTAAATGCACAATTAACATGCCCATCTGCAATGGATAGCAGCTCAGAATTTATTATTTTATTTTCAATAGAGTTAGCATTGGATACTTTACATGCAACTCTTAAATAATTTGGGGTATAGCCAAAAACTAAATGTTGATTGTCCTCAATATCCTGTTTGTGTCCTTCCCAAAGTACCGCAAATTGCTGGTTCAAATTTTCTTTAGAAAATTGCTGCTTCATCGATTCGGCAAGCTCATGTAACTGCTTACTTCTTTGTTTTTTGACTTCATTAGTCAACTGGCTGGGTAGGGTGGCCGCTTTAGTGCCTTCTCTACTGGAATAGGTAAAAATATGAATATGTCCAAACCCTGTTTGTTTTATAAAGTTAAAGCTGTCTTGCCACTCTTGCTCTGTTTCTCCAGGAAAACCAACAATAATATCGGTGGTGACATTAAAGTGTTTAACTTGCTGGCGAGCCTGTTTTACCATAGCCGAAAATTCTTCCGTCTTACAACGTCTTGCCATTCTGCGTAAAACGGAGTCAGAACCACTTTGTAAAGGGAGGTGTAAATGGGGCATTAAGCGAGGATTTTCAAATAGATTAAAGAAACCTTCAGGTAATTCCCAAGGCTCTAAGGAGCCTAACCTTAGACGTGGAATCTTGGTTTTTTCCAGAATTTCTTTAATTAAATCGGTTAGATTGCTTTCAATATCACTGCCATAGCCGCCTAGATGAACGCCTGTCAGAATAAATTCATTGACACCTTGTTGATGTAATGAATTGATTTCACTAATAATGGTTTCAACAGGGCGACTTATTTCTTCGCCCCTAGCAACGGTAACAATACAAAAAGTACAGCGATAGCGGCAACCATCCTGTACTTTAATAAAAGCTCTTTGTCTGCCACGGCTAAATAAAGAGGTTTCACCCGGCTCTGTAGACATCGCAGGCATTGTTTCTAAGTTAAGCGCGGTAAGGGTTTGTTCAACTAATTGATCTTTATTTTTATTGCTAATAACTAAATCAACACCCAGTAATTGAGCGGCTTCATCTTCATTTAAGGAGACGTAACAGCCACTAATTACCAGTTTTGCGCTAGGGTTATCTCGATGAACACGGCGGATAAGTTGACGGGATTTACGGGAGGCATCGGCAGTGACAGCACAAGAGTTGATAATGACTACATGAGCCTGTTTAACCTCTCGAGTGATTTGATGGCCTGCTTTTTGAAAAGCTTGAGCCCATGTTTCTAATTCTGCCTCATTAAGACGACAGCCCAGTGTTTTGAGATAAATGTACATTAACCGAAAAACCAATAAGCAATAAAAATTGCGGCAATAATGCCCGCAAAATCAGCAATTATCCCACAAGCGGCGGCATGACGAATATTTTTGATGCCCACAGAGCCAAAATAAACAGCGAGCACATAAAATGTAGTTTCTGTACTGCCTTGGACGATAGATGATAAGCGTCCTGCAAAAGAGTCTGCACCATGAATTTGCATGGTATCAACCATCATAGCGCGTGCACCACTGCCACTAAAAGGTTTCATTAAGGCGGTGGGTAAGGCATCTATAAAGCGATTATCAAAGCCTAAAAAATGTACGACATATCGAATCAGGTCAATAATTAAATCTAATGCTCCACTGGCTCTAAAAACACCAATGGCAACTAACATGGCAACAAGGTAGGGAATAATGATAATCGCAGTTTGAAATCCTTCTTTTGCACCTTCTATAAAAGCATCATAAGCATTTATACGTTGGTATACCGCACCGCTTATAAAAGTAATCACTAGGGTAAATAAGATAACATTACTAATAAGCGCAGACTGAATTAGCATTTGTTCTTGGTTAAGCTGGTAAAAATAACACAGGATAGCTGCAACAAAGACAGTAAAGCCGCCTAAATAAGCGAAGATAACTTTATCTAATAAATTTATTTTTTGCACGGTTGCGACCGCCAGCAAACCAACCATGGTTGACATATAGGTCGCAATTAAAATAGGGATAAAGACATCAGTGGGGTTTGCCGCACCTAATTGTGCTCGATAGGTGAAAATAGTGA
>JALSLS010000425.1 GCA_026988195.1 Methylomonas sp. | reverse complement strand
ACGGTCGCAACCAGCATCCTGCTTCGAGCGACACTTGCACATCCGTGTGCTTCGTAACGATTGAGATGGTTTGAGCAGGGATAAAAAAGCCAGTAAGGTGGGTGGGTTATTTGTTGCTGGTTGCCTAGGTTGTTACCCTATCCAAAGTATTCAAAGCTACATTGCAATAATACTTGTTTTTCAGGTTAACAAAAATATAACCTGATAGCTGCTGTTTTTCAATTGTATTGAGTTAGTTGAAACGTTTAAAACGGGGTTACAAGCCCCATCTCGCGTTGGTGTTGGCGTTGGCGTTGGCACTGGCATTGAAAAACATCATAAACAATTAGCTGTTGAAAATCAGCCAAAAAAAAACCAAACTGTTATCATTCAGCATGAGCAAAATACACCAAATACAGTTCCAGTTTCTCCCCGTGGAAGACCGTCTTGTTTTAAAGATGAGTACAACCGATAAAGAAGAGTTTAGCTTTGTACTGACGCGCCGTTTTGTTTCTTTACTTTACCCTATTTTAACCAATATTTTACACGCGGATAAAAGTGTAAATTTTTATCACGATAATAATACAGGTCTTGATATTCAACATAATAACCGAGTTCGTCAACAAGTGATTAAGCTACAACAGCAAGAAGCCATTAAAAATACTGACACCCATTCTCCTTATCAAAACAGTGCGTTAACACACCCTTTAGGTAACAAGCCTATTCTTCTAGCAAATATATCAACGAATACAAATGACGGCCACTTAAAGCTTTCCCTGACCCCTGAAAAAGGACAGGGGGTGAGTTTTGCTATTGATCAAAACTTAACTCACTTGCTCCGAAACTTACTATTAGAAAGTCTTAGAAAAACAGATTGGCACCTAGACTTTCAATCAGACTATACTGCTTCTACTGCAAGGCTTAATCAATCTATCAAGAAAGTTTTGCATTAAATCAGTAATGTTTTATCTAAAAAAGAGCTGTCAACTCAAAGAGGGGCCGATCTTCATGCAAAAAGTAGGGTGGGCAATCTTTTCTGCCCACCATTGCCCCACACGGTGGGCAGAAAAGATTGCCCACCCTACGCCTACAAACTGTCTCGTGTTAAATTTGTAGCCTAAAAAGGTAGGTTTAATTTAAAATATACTGATTGCTTTGGGGTTCATAATCGCCAGAATATCGAATGATTGTATAAGCGTTTCATCAATACAATATTGCACTTTATTGGGTGATAACTTTAGGTAATCAACAACCCCTTGATTAAAATGTGGCTCAAAATCATCAAAGTCAAAATCATACTTAGCACAAGGTTCAATACTACTCGCTATTTTACTTGCAACATGCAAAACACAAGCATCACGCTTAAATTCTCCAGCTTCTAATGGGTCAAGGTGGTAAGCAATTGTTTGCCAAATGTTTTCGGGTAACTGCCACTGTTTTAATAATTCAGCTCCTAGATCCGCATAGTTAAAGCCTAATTTAGATTGTTCGGCTGCAATGATTGCATCTTCCCCTAAATCTTTATGGCTCAAAATATCTCTCGATATATCAGGGCATTGTGAGAAATAAATCAACCGACCGACACTATGCAACAGTCCAGCAATAAAAACCCTTTCATAATCTGAATGTTTTAGCATTTTAGCCAACACTTTAGCTAATACGGCACTGGTCACACTATGAAACCAAAATATATCCATATCAACTAAATCAGAAGGAATACCTTTAAAACTGGTAGTAACAGAGGTCGTCATCACCAAATTTCTTAATTCTTTTAAACCTATAACAGTAATGGCTCGAGAAACTGTATCTATAGAAGCGGGGAATCCAAAATAAGAACTATTAACTATTTTTAAAATTTTTGCCGTTAATGCGGGGTCACTAATAATAATTTCTTCTAGCTCAGAATTCACTGGATCCGAGCTATCAAGCACCTCATTGACCCTTAATGCAACTTCTGGTAATGAAAATAACGACTCAACTTGCTTAACTAACAATTCAATATTCATACTCAATCAAATACCTTGGTAAAATAAGTGTTTTTAGAGAAAGGGACTCTCTGTTTTTTTATATTTTAGTCTACCCTTTAAGTTTAGACATTCTTCTACCTTTTACCTATTTTTTTGAAAAAACAGCATGTTTATTTAATCTCAAATAAGAACACTCAAAACCAATAATGTTTCACCTCCTCAAAAAAATCAATAAATTCTTAGCTGTCTAAATATATTTTACAATGCTAATTTCAACCTATTATTAACATCTCTACTTTGCCTGATGAGCTCATTATCTTGTGGAAGTTGGGACAATTTAGCAATTCTATCGTAAAGCACCACATTAACCGTTGCCGATAAATTCATACACCCGACAGTGGGTACATACACAACATCATCGGCTTTATCAATAATATCCTGATTAATTGAACCATCTTCGGGTCCAAAAATATAAAACGCATGCTCTGGGTGTTGAAATATGGGTAAAGGAACAGAGTTCTCCACTAATTCAATACAAACTATTTTCATACTCTCAGCTACCTCACCTATAAGACAAGCAGTCTCATTCAAGGGGATATACTGGCCAACTTTTCGCCTCATATCAACCGGCTGCCTTCTAGACTTCAGCGCTCGGGAGTAGCGGACTCCCGTATAAAAAACAATATCTACCCGAAAGTTTCCTGCAGAACGCATAACAGCGGCAACATTTTCAGGACTTTTGGGGTTGAGTAACCCTATACTTACTTTTAATTCATTCACTTTATTTACCAAAAAAATCTCTCAATTTACCTTCATCTATCAGTTGAACAGGCTTATCAAAATCGCAAGAACTGACTTTAACAGTGATAAAATAATGTTCTGGCTTTTCTTTCACCTGCTTAATTTCTTTTTTGCTTAAAGATTCCGCCCTAGGGGTTAAGAACAAACAGAATAAAATTAACCAGCTATTATTAAGTAAAGAGCTATTTTAAACCCAGCAATATAGGTAGAGGCTAATGTTTTTTCAAAAACCATATTCAACTCTAAACCAATCATTGTCCTATGCCTAAAAAATATTTTTTTTATTCTCTAGCTGTTTGTAGCCTGCTTCTAGGCCTTATAACGCCAATACAGGCCAAGCAAAAACCTATTCTACATCCATTAGAACCCATCTCAATTCAATTACGTTATCTACACCAATTTCAATTTGCTGGGTTTTATGCTGCTATTGATCAAGGCTACTACAAAGATGCAGGGTTAGATGTCACACTTATTGAGGCTACATTAGGCAACAAGACCGTTGATGAAGTATTATCAGGCAAAGCACAATATGGACAAACACAATCAGATTTATTATACGCTCGATTACAAGGAAAACCCGTAGTGGCTCTTGCCGCTATTTTTCAACATTCACCCACTGCTTTAATGGTTCGTGCCGATAGTGATATATATTCCCCCCATGACCTTATCGGTAAACGCGTTATGCTACAAATGGAAGACAATGCTATTAATACCCTAGCTATGTTACAAAATGAGGGGGTTAAGTTATCAGATATTAAAATTGTCGATCAAAGCTATGTTATTGATCAGTTGGTAGACAAAACAGTTGATGCAATGGGGGTTTATACTATAAACAGGCCTTTTTTACTAAAAAAAGCAGGCATAGCACCTAGAATCATCAACCCTATAAATTATGGTATCGATTTCTATGGTGACACCTTTTTTACAACAGAAGATGAAGTAAAAAGCCACCCTGAGAGAGTCAAACGTGTACTTCATGCCACTTTACAAGGTTGGCAATACGCCATGGATCATACAGATGAAATTATTGATCTGATCATTAAGCAATATAATGTTAAAGAAACCCGTGAACATTTAATTTTTGAAGCTCAAACTATTAGAGAATTAATGTTACCCAAATTAGTGGAAATTGGTCATATGAACCCGGGTAGGTGGTACCGAATGGCTGATGTTTTTGTTAAACAAGGAAAAGCAGCTAAAGACTACTCCCTCAATGGCTTTATTTATACGCCTAATATACCGTGGTATGAACAAAATTGGGTTCGTAATTTTCTAATTGCTGCCGGGTTATTACTAGTGGTAACTCTTTACTCTATTTACTATTGGCGATTAAGTAAACGGTTAAAAAAAATCATTTATGAACGCAATAAAGCAGAAAAAAATAGTCTACGTTTAGGCAGTATCTTAGAAAAATCATTAAATGAAATTTATATCTTTGATGTCAAAACACTTAATTTTATCCAAGTAAATCAAGGTGCTAGAAAAAATCTAGGTTACAGTATGGATGAACTTAAAAACCTTACTCCTGTCGACATTAAACCTGACTTTAACGAACAACAGTTTTGCGAATTTATAACCCCTTTACACCAAGGGGTTCAACATCAACTAGTTTTTGAAACCATACACCAACGTAAAGATGGTAGCACCTATCCTGTAGAGGTGTTCTTACAAATTTACAGAGAGGAAGAAAAACCAATCTACTATGCCATAATCAACGATATTTCGGATAGAAAAAAAATAGATAAAGAGTTGCTAGAAAAGAATGCAGAACTAGAACAATTTATTTATATGATTTCACATGACCTTAAAAGTCCTCTGGTCACCATAAAAACATTTCTGAGTTACCTGCAACAAGATATTGATAAATCTGACCACAAAAGAATCACTGAAGATATGGGGTTTATGGTTTCAGCCACAGACAAAATGGGAATACTACTTGATGATTTACTTGAGTTCTCACGTGTAGGCAGGCAATCAAAAAAAATAATCCCGCTATCACTTGAGCAACTTATCGCTGATGCATTAGACCTTACAGCAGGCCAGATTACAGAGCAGAAGATTAAAGTTAAAGTAAATAATGTTAATCTTACCTTATTAGGTGATTATTCTGAGTTAATTCAAATATGGCAAAACCTAATCGAAAATGCTATTAAATATATGGGGCAACAAACAAACCCTGAGATTGAAATTGGCACCCTGTTTAAATCTAAAAAACCTTTTTTTTATGTTCAAGACAATGGAATAGGGGTTGAGCCCCAATACCATGAAAAAGTTTTTGAAATATTTGAGCAACTAAACCCAAAAGTACCGGGAAGTGGTTTGGGCTTAGCGTTAATAAAGCGTATAGTAGTGCTATATCAAGGAACAATATATATTGAATCTAAAGGGCTTAATCAAGGCACTAGATTTATTTTTTCCCTGCCTGAAGCAACTAAGGAACGTGCATGAAACAACTTCCCGATTTCTAACTTGTCTTTTTGCTTCAGATGGAATGACCTCATTCGTTGCGTAGCTTGCTATGCGCCTCATGAGATCATTCCACCTGAAACAAAAATCCTACGTTATAATTTCGGGAAGTTATTCCATACACGTTCCTAACTCACACTTATCAGGAGAGTTATAATGGAACAAAGGACTATCACGATTTTATTGGTTGAGGACGATGATGCCCATGCGGTTATTGTTAAGCGTAATCTTAGTGATTTTAAATTATCGAACAAGATTTATCACGTTAAAGATGGGCAAGATGCATTAGATTACTTATATCGTCGTAATGATTATACAGATCCACTATCATCTCCTCGGCCTGAATTAATATTACTTGATCTACGTATGCCTAAAGTAGATGGCTTGGAAGTACTAAAAACCATCAAAAATGATCCAGTACTTGTTCGCATCCCCGTTGTTATTATGACAACCTCTTCAGCAGACAAAGACATTGCTCAAGCTTATGATAATTATGCCAATAGCTACCTAGTAAAACCTTTAGATTTGCAACAATTTATGCCCATGCTAGAAAGTCTTGGCCTTTATTGGCTAGCATGGAACCAGTCTCCCAATTTTAACTAAGCACAGTATGTCAACAGCTATAAAAAACACACCTGAAGCATTAGTAGCCAACGTTAGCCAACTGACCAGTTTACCTAGTGTTTATACTCGTTTAGAAGAAATATTAAAAAAACCCAATCATACACGCGATGATATTGCTGATGTGATTAGCCTTGATCCAGCCCTATGTGCCCGCACCTTAAGAATAGTTAATAGTTCTTATTATGCCCTGCCTAAAACCATTGACAATATTCCGACTGCCATAAACCTTATTGGCGAATACGATTTACGCAATATTGTACTTGTTACCTCCGCTGTTAACTCTGTCGCAACGCTAGTTGATAATGGAATTGATATCGTAGCATTCTGGCAACATAGTATCCGCTGTGGGATCATAGCAAAACTACTTGCAAAATTAATAGACGTACCCGATGCTGACCTATTATTTCTTACCGGCCTACTACACGACATTGGTCAACTAGTCATTTATAAAAACGAACCCGAACTATCAGCAACAATTCTGTGGCATATCAATAATAAAGGAAAATCAAGACACCAGATTGAACATACTTTATTAGGTTTTAGTCATGCTACTGTTGGGGCATTACTGCTTGAGGATTGGGGGGTGCCAGAACAGGTAAGTGAATCTATTAAATTCCACCATCAGCCCGAACATTCAATTCATTATCGGCAGGAAACCCTTTTAATTAGCCTTGCGGATCAACTAGTACACTTTATTCAGTCAGAAAATGATTTAAATCAAATTGAGTTTGAGCAATTACCAGAATTAATAAATAGCTATTTGAATAATTTGAATATTTCAAAGCTTAGCCTTATTGATTTATTATCTGATGCGATAGAACAAAGCCAAGCTATAGAAGAAATCATTTGTAATAATTAATAGAATAGCCATTTGACCCTAATATTTTTATATATTGAATATCAAATGAAAATAAAAATAAAATAATTTTAAGTTAATGACACATCATATAGAACAAAAATTCAGAGTATTATTAGTTGAAGACGATCTTGCACATGAGTCTTTAATATTACGTTCATTTGAAAATCATACACAATTTCAGCTTATTAGTAAGCATTCGCTATCTGAAGCCAGTCAAGCTATTAGCCATTTTTCACCTGATTTAATTATTACTGACTTTCGCCTTCCAGATGGTAATGGCATCCACCTTATAGAGCAGTGTTTAAAAAACACAACCCGCCCAATCATCATAATGACTAGCTTTGGAGATGAGTCCATTGCAGTTAACGCCATGAAAGCGGGTGCATCAGACTATATTGTAAAGTCAGAACAAACATTAACGGAACTCCCTCTTATTGCTAACCGGGTATTACGAGAGTGGCGGCTTATACTCGACAATAAAATAGCGGTTGAACAACAAAATAGATTAACAGCCATTTTGGAAGCAACACCGGATTTAATTTGTATTGCTGATACTGATGGCTTCCTCACTTATTTAAACAAAGCAGGATACGATATGTTAGGTATTCCTGTTAATGAAAACCTGAGTAAAATACGCTTAACTGATTTTCATTCGAAAGAAGATGCGCTATTAATTATGTCAGAGGGCATTCCTGGTGCAATTAAGCAGGGGATGTGGAAAGGTGAAACGACCTTTATAGCCAAGTCGAATGAAAAGATATTAACCTCGCAAGTATTAATCTCTCACAAATCTACACAAGGTAATATAGATTTCTTTTCAACGGTAGCTAAAGATATTCGTAGCCTTCGTTCTGCCGAAGAAACCATAAACTATTTAGCCTATTACGATACATTAACAGGCCTA
>JALSLS010000424.1 GCA_026988195.1 Methylomonas sp. | reverse complement strand
TGAATAACAAAGTTTACCGAGCGGTGTCACCTAGTGATGGGGTGATCAGCGCTTTGGGCAATAATATCCAGTGGTCACTTAGTGATGGTCGTAGCATTGTGTTTAAAGGGTCTAAGCCGATTAAGATTAGCTACCCTGGCAAGCGTGCTTTTACCCTTCAATATTATAAAAAACACTTAAGAAAAGTCACCGACCATAATGGGCGTAGTTTGGTTTTAAATTACTCTGCGGGTAGTACAGCGTTAGCTAATTTCAACCAAGAGGCAAGTGATGATGTTGCCCTGTCAGGGCACTTAGAATCCATCGTATTACCTGATGACAGTGTTATCCGTTATCACTACGACACAGATCATAACCTTGCTAAAGTCACTTACCCTGATAACACCTCACGGGTTTATCATTATGAGAATGTGGGTTTCCCCAATCACTTAACAGGCGTTACCGATAGAACGGGCAAACGCTTTGCGACATGGGGCTATACCGATGAGGGGCGAGCGAATCTCTCCACCCATGCAGGCGGTGCTGAAAAAGTCACGCTTGATTATAAGATTCCTGAACGTATGGGTGATATTGGTACAACGGTTGTCACTAACTCACTGGGGCAACAAAGCACCTACAGATGGCGCTTTTACGATGCGATTAGCCAACGTTTGTTATTGAGTAGCGAAGGACCGGGTTGTCGTACTTGCCCTGCACCGAATAAAACCTACACTTATAACAACCATTATCAACTTGAAACAGCGACCGATATTAAAACAGGTGCGGTGACGCGTTATGAATACGATAAACAGGGCAGAACGGCAAAAGTGTCTGTCACCCCAAAAGGCGCAGCAGAGAAGCTGATTGCTCGTTATGAATACGACGGTAATTTACCCCGCCCTGTTTTAATCGCCAGACCGAGTGTGAATGCGGATGGCGAGCATATTACGCAGATTACTTATAACGAAGATCAGTTGCCCATCAGCTTGACTGAAAAAGGCTTAAGCGCTACAAACTACAATCGAAAAGTAACTATTCAATATCAAAATGGAAACGTAACTAAGGTCAATGTAGTACAAGTCCAGAAAACCCAGACTACTATAATCGAATATGATGATAAGAACCGCCTATTAAAACGCTCGCTTTCCATTGGTGAGGTTCTTGAAATCCTTGAAAGGGATAAAGCGGGCAGACCCAATAAAGTTAGCCTAAAACGTTTTGCTAACGACACACCAAAAACTTATACCTTTAAATATAACTGGGACGGAAATCCAACCGAAATCACTGAAGGTAATCGAAAGGTATTAATGGAATATAACCCACGAACCTCCAATAAGACATCTGTTTATTTGCCCAAGCAAAAAAGTAATCTATTAGATTCAACGATTGCAAAAAAACTGACGGATGTACTAATCTCCCCAGCCTACTCAGTAGAGCCAGCAAAAACTACTCTCACAGGGATATATAGCCAAGACAAGAGTATTGCCACTTTACTAGAATTTGATAATGCATTTAATAAAGTTCAAAAGGCAGAATCAGCAACCTTCAAAAGTTATCTACCGTCAAGCTTAGCCAATAATATCTCTCCTATCGGGCAATGTACATCCAACCATGTTAAATGCGCAGAACTCGAACGCGGTTTAAAATATGCCGAGGTAGCTAAATGTGCTTATATACTTACTAATTGTATCGGTCACGATGAATGGGAGTCAATATCAGCAGACGAACTTGGCGTAGATGATAGTTTAATGTTTACAGGTCGTTATGCTGCGATAGTCGTAAAAAACAAGAAAACCGGAGAATATGTACTGAGTTTTCGGGGTACCGATGGGGGTACTGATGACTTAACAGACTGGTGGGATAATATTGGTCAAGGCGGTATTGGTGCTACTACAGGGCAGTACAAAAAGGCGATGCAACTTGCCAAGGAGCTCAAGAATATACTTCCTAATTTTACAGTTACTGGACATTCACTAGGCGGAGGATTAGCAACTGCTGCAGCATTAGCTATTGATAAGGAAGCAGTGGTATTTAACCCAGCGGGACTACACCCTGATTTTATTAAAGATAATGGTTTAGATGAAAATAAAGCAGAGCAATTAGTAACAAACTACACTGTTGATGGTGAAATTCTTTCCACTTTACAAGATAAAGGTCCCATTTATATCCCAACATTACCCATAGGATTTAAAAAGTTTGATGCACCCTCTGCGCTGGGCACAAGAATAACGCTCGAACCTAATGACCGTTGGATATATCAGGAAATTGGTTTTACCTTACCTATTGAACATGCTGTTAAAAAGGGCGTGCTATTACATGGTATGGAAGCCGTACAGAATACTCTGTTACACCAGCAATCAGTTGCGGGTTGTAGTAGTAGCCCTATAAATTAACCAAGAAATAGATAAGATATGAAAAAAATATTAATTGGTCTGTCACTTACCCTAACTGTTGTTTTAGCACTGGGTGTATTAAATATGCAAGGTATGCTTATCTTCCCTTGGGAAGATAAAGACAAAGCTTTGTTAGAAACACTTAAAAAAGGTCGCCTCACACAGTTTGAGAAGCTGCTCAAAAATGGCGCTAACCCTAATCGCATCTTTGGAATTAACCCCTCTGATTGGGTAATGTGTGAAGCAAATAAAAAAGGTAATATTAAATTTTTAAAACTAGCTATAAAACACGGGGGTGATATTAACCTTAGAAATACAACACCTCCCATTACCAAGTCGCTGGATTCTATCTGGAGCGCCCCAATCCTTTGTGCTATCACCATGCATAATTATAAAAGCTTTGATTTTTTATTAAATAATAATGTGAAGATTGATATAAAGGTTCGACCAGATGCAAGAAAAATAGCTCATGATAATCAACATGCTAGACCTGAAGCTCTAGGAAAAACCATGTACAGTTCACCATTAATTGAAGCTATTTACTCGAACGAATACAGAATGGCTTACGATATTCTACAAAATATAGAAAAACTATCACCCGAAGAAGAATGGAAGATAACAATAAGTATCACTGGAGGTATTGACCCAAAAAGTGAAGCCAACGAATGGCGTTTAAAAGTTGTAGACTTACTTCGCAAGCGTGGGTATGAGATAAACCCAAATTAGTTTATGAAAACAATATTAGTTGGTCTATCACTTGCACTAACTGTTATTTTAATACTAGGTGTATTAAATATGCAGGGTATGCTTATCTCCCCTTGGGAAGATAAAGACGAGGCTTTGTTAAAAACACTTGAAAAAGGTCGCCTCACACAGTTTGAGAATCTACTCAAAAATGGTGCTAACCCTAATCACATCTTCGGAATCAATCCAGCTGACTGGGTGATGTGCGAAGCCAATCGAAAAGGGAAAATTGAATTCCTAAAGCTAGCTGTCCAGTATGGTGGAGATATTAACCTTAGAAATACAACACCACCAATCACAAAATCATTGGACGCGGCTTGGAGCGCTCCCATATTGTGTTCTATCACCATGCATAATTACCAAGCTTTTTTTTTTATTAAAAAATAATGTAAATATTGATATAAAGCTTAGACCTGATGCTCCAATTAATCCTGATAATCCTGATATGAGACCTGAAGCTCGTGGTAAAACCATGTACGGTTCGCCCATAATAAATGCAAGTCATGCTAATGAGTACCGCATGGTTTATGATATGTTACAAAAGAAACAATTATCAGATGAGGAAAAGTGGCGATTGAAAATTAATATTGAAACTGGGGGAATAGATCCAAAAAGTGAAGCCAACGAATGGCGGTTAAAAGTGGTAGATTTACTTCGCCAGCGAGGATATGAGATTGACACCAAAATAAATGAGTAATAGCCTCACAATATAGTCAACCTCCAGCAGTTTCATCTCATCAAGGTACTTCTTTTTGAAAAGATTAAAATGAAAATTGATAAACATATAATGACGATAAGTAGCGTCATTGCTGCGCTTTGTTTGGTAGTACTTCCTTTCTGGATTTTAGGCGTACCAGGTGTAGAGGGTGATTATGCCAAGGGTTGGAGTATGGGGCTTACAGCCATTATTCGCTTCCCCCTTTTCTGGCTGGTTATTCTAATTATAAGCACCATTTTACAGACTTTTTACAAAAAGAGAATACGCCAAATTGAGATAGTTGTTCATAATTTACTTCTTCTACTTGTCCTTTGGTTGCTAGTAACTTTATTTTTTGCATTTAGAATTATGTAATTGTTATCCTGTCCGAACTGCCCGCCTATTTCCCCATCAACTTTATCCTATTAAAAAATTAGACCCCCTCTAAATGCCCCAATCTTGTGAAAAAGGCTCTGTCAGCATAATTATTATTTCAAGGATTTACCTACTTGGTAAAGTTTTATCTCTACCCTAGTAAGCAATTAAACTGTAGATAAAATTACTAACCTAATCTTCAATAAATTCAAACAAATCTCCAATGTCACATTCAAAATACTGACACAAAGTATCTATCACATCTAATTCAATTCGGCTCGCTGTTTCGTGATATAGGCGTGTAATTGTGCCCCTATTAATAGCTGTCTCACGAGCCAAGTCAGTAATCTTTAATTTACGCTTTCCCATGTGCGTAGAAAGATGACATTTTATCATTTCTTTGGCTCTCAAAATGCCTAAACGGTCTTCTATAGAACAAAACGGTTTACAAAAGGTCTTTAATGTGTCAATATGGTCTTTAGTAGATCGTTATGAGGAATTTTAAGTACTTAGCGATCTCCTATTAATCAATTTATCACAGGAGACAAATAATGTCACATCAATATTTAACAACGGAAGAGTTATCTAAAAGAATTAAATACGATACTCGAACAATTCGAAACTGTCTAAAAGATTCTGTTTTATTAGAGGGAGTACATTACATACGTCCTTTTGGAGGAAGAAAAATCCTATATCTCTGGGAATCGATTGAAAAAGATATGTTCAAGCACTCCAAGTCTAATGCGCCATTAGTTCCTATGGCAAATGGGGGTGTGTGTCATGGCTAGTATTCGTTGTAGAAAAGCGAGTGGAAACTTATTTTTTGATTTTCGCTATCTAGGTAAGCGCTGTAGAGAGCAAACTCTGTTGAAAGATACGCCAACAAACAAAAAGAAGTTACAGTTGCTATTAGATAAAATTGAAGCTGAAATCACATTAGGTCGTTTTGATTATGCTACTTATTTTCCTAATAGCGCCAATGTGAAAAAGTTTCCAAGTTTAAATCAAACTAATAATGTAAATGAAACGCCAATATTTAAAGATTTTGCACAAATATGGGCAGATGAAATGGCTGCTGAATGGCGTACTTCTCATTATGAAAATACCATGCTCATTTTTAGGAAATATATATTTCCAGATTTTGCACAAAAAGAAGTTGGCCACATCACTAAGGCAGATATTCTCAATTTTCGCTCAAAACTCGCCAAAGTCACCAAGCGAAACGGAGATAATCTATCTGCAACACGGATTAATCATATTATCACACCATTAAGGATGATACTTAACGAAGCAGCCAACCGTTTTGAGTTTACCTCGCCTTACCATGGAATTAAATCACTTAAAGTAAAAAAAGTAGATATTGAACCCTTTACTCTTGATGAAGTTAAACTCATTTTAAAAGAAGTTCGTGAAGACTATAGGAATTACATAACTATTAGATTCTTTACAGGATTACGGTCAAGTGAAATAAATGGTTTACAGTGGAAGTTTGTTGATTTTGAACGAAGACAAATTTTGATTCGTCATGCATGGGTCGTAAATGAATTAATCTACACTAAAAATGATGGTTCTTTTCGGACTGTTGATATGTCTGAACTCGTTTATAAAACATTACAGAAACAAAAAGAAGTAACGGGTAGCAATGACTTTGTTTTCTGTTCAACCAAGCTTACTCCGTTAAATGGCAATAACTTTGCCAGGCGCATTTGGAAGCCCTTACTAAATTATCTAGAACTTAGATATAGGCGGCCATATCAAACACGACACACCGCCGCAACTCTGTGGTTGGCCGCAGGTGAAAGCCCTGAATGGATTGCTAGACAAATGGGGCACACAACTACAGAAATGTTGTTTAGTGTGTATTCTCGTTTCGTCCCAAACCTTACAAGGCAAGATGGTACAGCGATGGAAAGACTTCTGTCTGCAAATGGATTAACCACACAGGAGAAATCTGATGATGAATCAATCAAATAGTGACCAAATGCAACAATTAGTCGATGCCTTAATGTTTGCCTTTAGGATCAATACAGATGATTCACTTGTTAGCATCTTAGGTTCAGGCTCTGAAAGCTCCAATCAAGAGGCTTTGACAACGTGGGTACATAAAACCTTAGTTAAACCTGACCTTCAATTGGCAGAGAGCGTTTTACCAAGACTAATTGACCGTTTAGAAGAATTGCTAAAAAATAGAGGTGAAAAATACTAATGATTACAAGACAACAAAATGAGGTACTAATAGGACAACGATTATCAGGTGAATTTACTATTAAGAACCCAAGTTACCGTGTAACTAAAAGAAATAGTGGCTACCTTATCTTCGATTTAAAAACAAACCTTTCACCCGTAAAAGCAATTGCATGGGAAGGATCTTGCAATGGTATGAATAAACTATGGCATGGTCAAAATATTCAACTCGAAGGACTTTGGGAGCAATTTAATGGGCTATGGCAAGTAAAATGCCTATCTATTAAATATACGAATAAACAAGCTCAAGAAATCGCACAAGCTAAAATTCGACTACGTGCACTTTTTGCTTGGCTACCAGATCAGTTTCTAAAAAAGTTTGTTATTCAAATCTTGAACGATGAAAGTATTGCAAAAGATTTTTCAGAAGCTCCGGCAAGTATTAATCACCATCATGCATTCTTTGGCGGTCTATTAGTTCACAGTGTAGACGTAGCTTGGCAAGTTTTTAATCAGCATAGAATACCCGACCAAGAACGCTATCTTGGTGTGGTTGCAGGTCTTTTCCATGATCTAGGGAAAATAAAAACTCTAAGCCCCGACATGAAAAGGTCTCAATTAGGTGTACTTGTGGATCATGAGCAATTAACACTAGAAGTTTTATCTCTACACCTAAAGTGGCTTGACTCTCAGGACCCAAAGTTATCAGTAGCTTTAAGAAATTTACTTTGCTGGAAGCCAAGAGGCTTTGATCGAATTCCAAAGTTTGAGGTATATGAAGTAATAAAGATGGCTGACAGAGTGAGTGCTGGGTCTGGATATAATAAACGCTAATGATTTAAATAAATTTAAGAGAACATAAAAATGAGAAAATTTAAAATAAATTCTGCTGAACTAATTGACTGTACCAATGAGGATGAAAGTGGAAATATTCTTCTTTCGAGTATTTCAGTTGTAGTTGAGTTCACTATTGGAATAAAGACTTTCAGGGTTGATTTTCAAACAACAGAAACTCTTGATAATAGTGCAATCTCATCAAATCTAGCCTCTTCAGATATGGCAGAGGCAGATCACTCTATTTTTATTGACTTTATTGGTGATGATGACAAATCAGAAGCTTTGCTAAAGTTGATAAAAAAAGAGTCTAATGCACAAGAAATATGGAATGACTATGTATATGAGAATTTCATTATCATTGAAGATCATTTCGATGGAATTGATGCGAACAGTGAAATAAATACTACCGTAAGGAGATAGAGAAACCACATGAATAATAA
>JALSLS010000423.1 GCA_026988195.1 Methylomonas sp. | reverse complement strand
TATTAGGCACCACCTCCATGCCACTTAAATTCAACCTTAAATTGTGGCAAAGGAATATTCACCCAGACGATAAAGATAATGTATTAAGCTTATTTAATGAGTGTCTCAAAACAGGGGAGCCTAACGTTGCAGAATATAGGATAAAAACGGCTACTGGTAATTGGCAGTGGTTACATTCAGTGGGTCAAATTATTGAATGGGGTGACGATAATCAACCTAGCAGAATGATCGGCACTCATAGAAATATTACCGAGCAAAAACGGAGTGATTTAGTTTTACAAGCCTTAGCTGAAACAGGTGAATCAGCAACTGATGATATTTTCAAAACTATTGTGCGTCAATTAGCTCTTGCACATGATATGCGTTATGCCTTTATAGCCAAACTCAATGCAGAAAGCAATACTCAAGCAGATATGATAGCCTTATGGGCAAATGGTAGATTCGGAGAGAATTTTAGCTATTCATTAACAGGAACACCTTGTGAAGTGGTAACCAGTAAAGGTGATACGGTTGATTTTTGGCCTAATAACATCCAGCAACTCTTTCCTGATGATACTATGCTGGTTGATATGGAGGCTGAAAGTTATATCGGTATAGCACTTAAAAACCACGAAGGAAAAACTATAGGTCTGTTATCCATGATAGATGACAAACCTATGTCTAACCACCTATCGACCCTAAACCTATTAAAGAGTCTTGCTGTTAGAGCGACTATTGAAATTGAACGCATTGAATCAATAGTTGAGCGTGAAAGAATTGCTGAGTCGTTACATGAACACCAAGTACGTGTTTTGCAAAACCAGCAGGTGCTTTTAAATTTAGCTAAACACAGCTTCACTGATCTGAATGATGCATTCGCTAAAATTATGACTGTCTCAGCCCTGCAATTAACACTTGCCCGTGTTAGTGTTTGGCTCCTCAATGAGGATAATTCAGCCATTACCTGTCAATCTCTCTACAACGATGGGGAGCTCTCAACTGCAGCACTTACCCTTGAAGCTAAAAACTACCCGCGTTATTTCGAGGTATTAAATAATACTGGTTTTATCTCTGCAGATGATGCACTGAGTCACCCTTCAACCCTCGAGTTTAGTGAAGACTATTTAATACCGCTCGGCATTATGTCTATGTTGGATACTCCTATTCGGATTCAAGGTAAAGTCATTGGCATTACCTGTTATGAGCAGATTGGTTCTCGGCGAAAGTGGACAATCGAAGATGAGGATTTTGCCGCATCAATTTCGGAGCTATGTGCACAAATAATACTAGATAATGACCGTAAACAGGCAGTAGAGCAACTTCAAAATAGTGAACACCGATTACGCTTGTGTCAGTTATATGGTGGCATTGGTACATGGGAAACAGATTTGATTACCAAGA
This sequence comes from Methylomonas sp., assembly GCA_026988195.1. GTDB lineage: Bacteria > Pseudomonadota > Gammaproteobacteria > Methylococcales > Methylomonadaceae > QPIN01. The sequence goes on along the minus strand of JALSLS010000423.1, from coordinate 6,270 downwards.
GAGAGATTTGGTCTGAGGCTGTAACTCAACAACTTGGCTTTCCTAATTTAACTGAACCAACGTGGGATGACTTTATTGAAGCGATATACCCTGACGATCGTGAGCATATTATTAAGATGGTCAAACAGCATATAGAGCAGGGAACAGAATTAGATGTTGACTACAGAATTATTGATACACAAGGAAAGTTACGTTGGATGCGTTCTGTAGGTCAAGCTGAATTTGATTCAGCTAGAAACCCAATAAAAATAATGGGAACTGTACAAGAGATAACTCAACAAAAATCAACAGAAGACAAGCTTAGTTTCATGGCACATTATGATGCGCTTACCCAGCTACCTAATCGCGTATTATTTGCCGATCGATTTAAGCAAGCGGTGGCGCACAGTAACCGTACAAACAGCATGCTGGCAATCTGTTTCCTTGATTTAGATAACTTTAAACCGGTTAATGATGATTTTGGCCATGATGCAGGCGATCAATTATTAATTGAAGTGGCTAAACGTATTAAAGTAACGATCAGAGAAGAAGATACATTGTCACGTCAAGGGGGTGATGAATTTGTACTTTTATTAGGCAATATTGGATCCCATGCACAATGTGAACAACTGTTAGACAGGATTGGCACAGCTTTAGCACAGCCTTATCTTATTGATGGCTACCCTATTAACATCAGCGCATCCATTGGAGCAACTATCTACCCACTTGATCATGCTGATTTAGATACCTTAATACGCCATGCTGATCATGCAATGTACCAAGCTAAGTTAGACGGTAAAAATCAACAACACTACTTCAGCACCCTTGATGACCAACAAACTATTCGCAAGCAAACACAGTTTCAAGAGATTAAGCAGGCATTAGCTAATAACGAATTTTGCCTGTATTACCAGCCTAAGGTTAATATGAAAACAGGCAAAGTATTTGGAGCAGAAGCACTTATTCGCTGGATCCACCCTGTAAAAGGCTTGATACCCCCCCTAGATTTTCTTCCTTTAATTGAAGGGACTGACTTAGAAATCCAAATTGGTGGCTGGGTAATCAATCAAGCAATGCAGCAACTTGATAGTTGGCAACGACAAGGTATTAAACTCGAAGTCAGCATCAATATCTCTTCTCATCATATACAATCTACCACTTTCTTTGATCAATTAAATGATTCACTAGACCAACACCCATCAGTCAACTCTCAAGATTTACAGTTAGAGATATTAGAAAGCAGTGCACTCGGTGACCTCGATGCCATCAGTGCTATTATTAAAAATTGTCAAAATGTACTGGGTTTTAATGTAGCTCTGGATGATTTTGGTACCGGCTACTCTTCTTTAACTCACTTGAGAAACTTATCAGTTAACACCATCAAGATTGACCAAACATTTGTTCGTGATTTATTAGACGACCCCAATGATTACAGTATTATTAAAGGTGTCATTGGCTTGGCTCATGCATTTAACCGTGAAATTATTGCAGAAGGGGTTGAAACAGATGCTCATGGCTTAATGCTATTAAGCATGGGTTGTGAAGAGGCACAGGGCTATGGTATTTCTCGTCCGCTGCCTGCTGCTGATTTGCCAGCATGGCTTGCTAGCTACACAGCTAATCAGCAATGGATAGATTTTGCCCAGCAAAACCTCACCTTACAACAGCAAAAAATATATTTACTGCAGTTAACCACTGAACATTGGTTTAAAAATATTACTAGTTTTTTACTCCCACCAGAAAACAGTGGTTCGGGAAAACGCTTTGTTAAATGTCACCTTCATGCATGGCTTATACGTTTTGAACAAGAAAATTTATTTGACCAAGCATGGCTGGAAAATTTTAAACCTATACATGAACAGATGTGCCATATAGCCAGTGAACTAGTCAAAATGTATAAGGCCGGAGATACTAATACTACAAAATATGAGCAGAGTGATTTAGAAAAAATTTATCAGCAAGTCTGCCGACTATTGCAAGCCCAAGCAAACTCATAATCTTTCCTGATTACCCATGAGCTTCAGCCGTATATAACACACTAGGTCCACGTCATACCAGCAGAGATTGCTGGTATCCAGTGTATAGGGACATACGATCTGGATAATTAGCATATACTTGATTATACAATCACCCCATCCTTGGGTTCTGGATCTCGGCACAAATCTGTCTGGAACAGATTTGCATTTACCCAAAGGGCATTATGCAGGATAGCATAATGTGAATCCCTGCCGAGATGACGTATAACAGTTGAATCGGCCTTTTTATAAAATGGCTGAGACTCGTACGTAATCAGGTAATCTTTTTTAGTGAAAAACTGCTTTCAGGCTCTATGCAGTTACGTGTTAGGCCATGCTATTTAGGTTTAGCCTGTTTTACTTTTGTATTGGGTAAGACGTTTATTATGAGCACTACAAAAAAACCAAACATTTTATGAAACCCTGTAGGATTCTATAGGCATAAAAAAACCCGAAAACCTAGTGTTAATCAGGTGTCTCGGGTCTTTATTGTTTCTTGTGAAACTTAAATTTGGTGGAGGCGGGGGGAATTGAACCCCCGTCCGCAAGCACTCCGCCACAAGGTCTACATGCTTATCTCGCTCTTTTAGTTTAGCTGATAATTACCCGACGAGCCAAGAAAGTTATCAGCGATTTCGATTAATTTAACGGGTTGGACTCCGAACAAAGTCCTAGCGCGATCTTATGTGAGATGACTTCTGAATGCCCCGAAGGACTCTACACGCATAAGCACATGTAGTCAGAAGAATGGTGCTGTTATTAAGCAGCTAGAGCCATTGAGTAGTTTTCGTCATTTGCGAATACTTATATTTCAGTAGATTTTACGTGGTGTACTGTCCACGGCATGCACTCAAGGTTTTGCTACCCACGTCGAAGCCAAGTCGCCCCCAAGAACTCGTTTATTATACAAGATAGTTAAGAGACTGTCATTGCAATTAAAAGTTCCTTAGAAACTATAAGCTATATTATTTGTAACAATCCAATTAATTAACTATTCTATTAATTAAACAAAAAATGTAACTACTCACCCTAACTTGTGCTCTTAAGCCCTCTCCCCACTTGAGAGAAGGGGCTAAGAGCGACAGTTACTTTTTATAGGGTGAGTAGTTACCAAAAAATAATTTAAATTTCATACCTTTTACTACATGAAAAATAATATAAGCCCTACAAATAAAGAAAGAGTCATGCGAGAGGATGATTTCATTGTTTCTAAAACAGATGCCAAAGGTCGCCTCACTTATTGCAATAGAATTTTTATTGAATTTTCTGGTTATACGGAACAATATTTACTGGGACAGCAACATAATATTGTTCGACACCCTTCCATGCCTCGTTCAGTCTTCAATCTACTCTGGCAAACCATTAAATCAGGGGATGAGTTTTTTGGTTATGTAAAAAATATGGCAAAAGATGGATCTTACTATTGGGTTATTGCTAATGTTACGCCTAGCTATAGTGCAGGTTCAGCTGAAATTCAGGGTTTTTTTTCAGTCAGGCGCAAACCAGACCCTGCAAAACTTAAAATTATCGAATCTATTTACCAGGACATGCTGGCAGCTGAACAAAGTGCTGGAACACGTGATGCTATTGCTGCAGGCACTAAAGTTTTAACTGACATTATTAAACCAACAGGAAAAGATTACCGTGAATTCATTCTTTCGCTTTAATAGTAACAATACCGTTTGGTTGTTATTTTCGACCTTAGTTGCTTCAACTACCTATTCAATGTTGATAACCGACTTTGAGCTTTTTTTATTAATTCCTCTCGCTTTAGCCATTGTGTTTTTATTTTTTTATTTTAAACAAACTAAAATAGAAGTTAGGATTATTGGCTCTTTGTACCATTTATCGTCACAAATAAAAAAAGGCAAATTAGAGTACCGTATTACCGACATCCCCAAATCAGCTGAATTGTATGATATTTCTTGGAATTTTAATGAAGCCCTTGATCAGTTAGAAACTTATATGCGTGAAGTGAGCACTTGTTTTCAGTCCGCACAAAATCAACAGTTTTATCGCATGACTCAACCCAGAGGCATCAGCGGACTATTTTCTGAAGGTCTAGAGAAAATTGATACTTCCCTCGTTGGTATGAAAGAAAATTACTTCAGCAGTATAAGGGAAGAATTATTTTCCCAATTAGGCCAGATGAAAACAGAAAATTTACTTTCTAGCTTGCATCGAACAGAAGGTGATCTAACCACTATTACTGGTCAAATGTCCCAGGTTGAAACCATTTCAAATCAGGCTTCAAATATTGCGATTGAGAGTAAAGCCTCCTTAGGTACTGTAATTAGTAAGTTAACCCAAATTATCGAAAAAATTGATGTTATGAAAGGCTCTTCAAAAGAGCTAAATGAAAGCAGTAAAGAAATTACAGATGTTACCTCTTTAATTGCAAAAATTGCTGATCAAACTAATTTATTAGCTTTAAATGCGGCCATTGAAGCGGCTCGTGCAGGAGAGCATGGGCGAGGGTTTGCCGTGGTAGCCGATGAAGTGAGAACATTGGCTGAAAATACTAAAAATGCAACCGAAAAAATCAACAAAACCATTAACAAGTTTTCTAAAGCCACTAAAATTATTGTTGATGATACGGATAGCATGTCGAGTATGACCGACGAATCTAAAGTGGCCATTAGTCAGTTTGAGCACAATATTACTGAAGTCAGTGATATTTCTATGGAAACCTATAACAAGGTTACTTATACCCAAATGGTTGCAGAAATTGCCTTAGCTAAAGTTCATCAAATGATTTATGTGCAACAAGGCTATCGTATGGTTGAAACGGGAAGTAATTCAGAGGCTGCCGCCGCAATTAAGGTTTCTCATACAGAATGTAACGTGGGGCAATGGTTATCACATGGTAAGGGTGCTGAGCATTATAGCCATCTTCCAAGCTATAAAAAAATTGAGTTACCCCATGAGGTAATACATAAGTGTATGGGTATGGCTCTTATCCATATTGATGAAAATTGGCAATCTTCACGCGATATTCAAGCACAAATTGTTGACAATTTTAAAGCAGTGGAACTTAACAACCTAGAAGTCACTAATCTTTTAGATGAGCTTGTTGAAGAAAAACAGAAGTATGATAGAGCGAGCAGTGATTCAGAGGGAGAAGTTGATTTATTTTAATTGAAATAGCTTTATTCCCTAGTAGGATAGGGTAATAAAGCTAAACTGTTTAATTAATTATTTCTTTCTGATATAAAAAACCTGCTTTTCATCTTGGTTTAAAAGTTTAATCATTTTATGCCCCGTCTGCTCTGTATAAACACCAATATCTAAATGGGCAGCTGGGTCTGTGGCAATAATCTTAATAACATCACCTGATTCACTTTCCATCAGCCCTTTTTTTAAACGTAACAAAGGTAAAGGGCAATTCAAACCACTTGCATCAACTTCTAAATCAAATTCGATCATATTTATTTAAGTTTACTCAACCATCTTTTCTTAAGAGTGGCTTATAATAGCATTCTCAAAAGCATTCGAGAATCAAAGATAAGCAATGGATTATTTCCCCCTCTTTTTAAAACTAACAGACCGCCCATGTTTAGTCATTGGTGCTGGTAGTATTGCAGCGCGTAAAATCGACTTATTATCACGCGCAGGTGCCGATATTACCGTTATTGCTAACGACATCAACCCTGCTGTTGCCAGCATAAAAAAATCACATAACTTATCCATTAAACAAAAATCCTTTGAAAAAAAAGATGTAGAAGGTTTTCACCTAGTCGTTTCTGCAACTAATGATATGGCAACCAACCAATTAGTGGCTCAATCAGCCACCGAGCACAACATTCTGGTCAATGTTGTTGATAACCCTGCCCTGTGTAGCTTTATCTTTCCAGCAATTATTGATCGCTCACCTATTATTGCCGCCGTTTCTTCCGGTGGGGCAGCACCCGTTTTAGCCCGTTTATTAAGGGCTAAAATAGAAAGCCTTATCCCTCCTGCCTTTGGCCAATTAGCTTACATCGCAGCCAAATATAGGTCACAAGTTAAGGAGCAGATAAAAGTAGCGTCTCATCGTCGTATTTTTTGGGAAAATGTTTTACAGGGTAAAATTGCTGAATTAGTTTTTTCCGGCAACCAAAAAGAAGCAGAAAAGCAACTTCAAACACTTATTTCAGATACGGATAATAAACCTTTGATCGGTGAGGTCTATCTAGTCGGTGCAGGCCCTGGAAACCCTGATTTACTTACTTTTCGCGCATTAAGGTTAATGCAACAAGCTGATGTAGTGGTTTATGATCGCTTAGTCTCTGCCGAG
>JALSLS010000422.1 GCA_026988195.1 Methylomonas sp. | reverse complement strand
CTTAACAAATTGATTTTATAGCTTAATTATGGATTGTATTATTTTTATACAATTTAATTATCTCCGTAAAAACATCAACGCTTTAGTATCACCGCCCTACCCTCACTCCTATATTTAGTTGTATAAGCTTCACTATTGGGAAATATAACAATTGACACTGATTTGGTATTAAATTTATACTGTTTTTAAACTATATCAATATAATATCAGTATCAAATTAAAGCCAAAATATCACTATGAATGAACTATCAGATAAAGAGCTTTATGCGGCTATCATGTACACCCGTAATATCAATGAAACTGATGGCCAGAATATTCTGACAAGCTTCCATATTGATCAGCCTGTTTTAGCTGAAACATTATTTAATATATTCCCAGCTCTTATTGCTGAAAAAAACATAGATCTGTCTAACTTCTTTATGGATCAGTGTTTTGATGCTATTTGTATTTATGATCATATCTTTGGTAAATCACCTATCCAAACTGAGGAATGGCTTATAGCTCAAATGGAAGCTATTGAAGCTGAGTTTCTTCATTTGAATACACCAAGCCTGCCAGGAAAGAAGAGGTCTATTAAAATCGTTCAAACGAAACTTCTTAACGTATTAAAAGAATCAATTGATGATTATGCTGCTGAAAGTCCATCACGAATTCCATATATTGAATTTACCCAAAATTTGATAACAGCCACACTGCAATTACTGGAAAGTATGTATAAGAGAAATACTCAAAAATTACACTAAATTAATACCAATTTAAAACTAAAACAACATTAAATTAACACTAAAACAGTATTATGATTATACTAATTGGAAGTCAAAAGGGCGGTTGTGGTAAATCAACTACGGCAGTCAACATAAGTGCAGAATTAGCAGGTCGAGGGCATGATGTAGTCCTAGTCGATGCCGATAGGCAATGTACAGGTGCTAATTGGGCAATGGATAGAGCAGAGAACAAAGAACTTGCTACCGTTCATTGCATACAGAAATACGATAATATCCGCGATACATTAATTGATCTTGATAGCCGTTATGAATATGTCATCGTGGATGCGGCAGGTCGTGATAGTAGGGAACTAAGAACAGGTATGACCGCAGCACATATTCTTATTGTGCCATTTAGACCCTCACAACCGGATTTAGATACTCTACCTAATATGCAGGAAATCATCGTACAAGCTAGAGACCTTAACTCTTCTTTAAAGGTCTATGGCTTAATTACAATGGCTCCAACAAACCCAGTTATTCATGAAGAAACAGATGCGCGTGATTGTTTAAATGATTATCCAGAAATTGAACTACTAGATACTATGATTTGTGATCGTAAGTGTTACCGCGATGCTATGAGTGATGGATTAGGTGTTGTGGAAATGAATAACCCAAAAGCTAAAAATGAAATCAAAAAATTGATGGACGGTATTTTATAATGGTAAAACGCAGAGATCCCAAAGCCACTAATTTGAATAGAGTAAAAACAGAACCAACGGCTGAACAAGTAGAAGCTTTTGCTTCTGGTGTTGATGGTGGTGATCAAAAAAATGGACCCGTTATTCTTAACCCAAACGAACCCAGAAAATTTAAAACCATAAGTGTTCCATTCAATGAGTATGAATATGACCAACTCATGAAAGGCACTAAATTGAGTGCTCGGACAAAACTAAACTTTGTTCGTTATGCTATGTTGAAGTTATCAAAAGAACTTCAGGAACAGAACGATTAATAGTGTTAAAACAGTATCTATTTAATACCAAATAGATACTAAATAAGTATTAATTAAATACTAGAGAAGTGCATTTTATATACTTACTAAAATTAATCAGTAATGTCATTATTCTCTCACTTCCCGTCATTTCTTACGCTGGAAGTGAGATCAATATTCTGGATAAAATAAAACCAGACACCATTACTATTATTGGTGAAACACACAAACACTCAGAATCTTTAATACTTTTCCAATCGCTAATATCTAACCATTTAAAACATAATAAATGTCTTACGGTTGTACTTGAGATTGCCAGCAACCAGCAGCCAATAATTGACAAAATAAAGCAGGGTAGGGCGGTTGTATCTGATATAGAAATACCATCAACGATTGATCATCCAGCATTCCGTGAAATGGTTAATAACCTGGTTAAACTTCAGCGAAAAAATGAATGCCTAAAACTTATTGCTATTGATGCAGGTGATGATATCGACTTGAGACGTGATGAGTGGATGGCCATTAAATTATCTGAACAGCTTGGTGCTGCCCCCGTTTTAGTTTTATTAGGTAATCTTCATTCGCTGAAAAGGGTTAATTGGGACTTATCAATGACTAAGGGATCACTTTATGTTGCTGAGATTCTGTCTTCACAGGGTTATGATATTAGAACCTATCCTCAAATTTGGGTAGCTCCTCAATGCAACAACAAGTACCAGTTTATTTCTGCAGACAACCCTAAGCTTCCTGACTTACTGAATAATTCATTTATTTCGTTGTTAAATGCTTTCGAATATAAAACGGCTGCAGGTATTGTGGATGATGCTATTCTTTGGGTGTGTCTATTATGAACGAATTCTATTACCTTTGAACAAACTAGCGGAGTGAAAAATGGCATCTTATGTTTTAGCAACCACAACAAAAATAGTTAAATGGTATGCTTTTGATATCAGTAAGGAAATTAATGAGAGATGTTTTTCTACAATAGATAAATTGGATTTATCGCTTGTACCTTGTGCTGCTGACAAAGAAACAGCTAAATTATGGGCTCAATCTATGGGGCTTAAGTCTTGGCGATATGTAAGATTTTAATCATTGAATTAAAATAGCGGACAGGAAAAAACATAAAACTAATATGGGAGTTTTTGCCCATCCCCACGTAAAGGTAAAATAAGGACTTTATAGGCAAGATTGGAATTGTACGTTTTAAAAAATATTTTTTACACAACTACACTAATACTCAGTGAAAACTTTAACTAATGAGCAAATAGCTTCTCTTACTCCTGAACAGATAGTTACCTTTACTCCAGCGCAAATAAAAGTATTAGAATTTCGGTTAAAAAGGAATATAGCTAAACAAGGTTATATTTTAAAGAAAACTAAGTACAAATACCGAATAGGGAATGAACATACTTTTATGCTATTAGACGAACTAGGCTGTATTCAAACAACAGGGGATTTTTTTGATGCCATTATGTGGGCATTTGGTAATGATGAAAACTGCTAGATAAGTTGCATGACATTCCAACAATATTTTTATAGATATATTCTGTATGTTTACTACAACCTAAACCAAACTTTAAATTCACAGTATTTTTAGTGGCGTACCCTCAAACCAGTAAATTTATTCAGCTAGAAACTGTTTATTATCAACTTCGATAAAGTCCGAAGGGTACGCAATTTATTTAACCGTTCATTAGGCTATCGCCAAATCACTATTAGCCATCCGTGGCTGTTCGGTACAGGCATCCATGCCAGTACCGCCCAAAGTCTTTACTGCTTAACTAAGTCTTCTAGTAGCCAAAACTTTGCTATCCCTGCGCTTCCTGCTTATTTCCGGCTTCCCTGCCGGAAAAACGGGCATCCATGCCCTAATAGATCTTGTGGCTACGCAATTGTTTTAAAACTCACTTCCGCTTCGCTACAGCTCGATCATCGGTAGAAAAAATAAAAATAAAAAAACGCAAAATGATAAACCAAAAATGTGCTTAATCAAGGTAGTAGTGATAAGTGCTTAGTGCCCTGCAAAAAAAGCACTTGCAGGACAATAATCACTAACCACTCTCCACCTTGACCAAGCACATTTTGAGTTTCTTATTAGAAGGCGTTTTTTTCTTTTTAAATTTTTTCTTTTTTTGGGAATTAAATTTAAAAGCAAAAGCCGTGTATGGCTCTTGTCTTTATCTTCAATTTCCATTTATAGGGGGTTTTATGTCTGGTTTTGTTTCGGTTTGTGGTGGTTCTCGTGGTGCTGGTGTTGTTGCCCGCTCTATTCCTAGTGGCTGGGTATGGGCTAAGCGTTCATTGCCTGGTGGTTCTGGTTGGTCACCGGCTCCAGCCTGTTTGTTTGTGCCATTCTCCTCCTTTGCTTTGGCTTCTGTCTTTGCCCGTTCTGTTTCTGTTCTTGGCTGGCGTGTTTGGGTTCGCCCTGGCTTTGTTGGCTCCCCTGTTTGGTCAGCGTGTGGTTTAGCTGTGCCTCATTTTACGGTTAAGGTCGCTCTACCTGCTGGGCTTTCCTGTAGTGCGGCTCGCTCTTTACTTCCTCCCTTGCCCGCTCTTTCTTCTTTGGCGGTGCTGGGTGTTTAATCAACATGGTATCGTGGCGGTGGCTGGTTCGCGGGCAATGCCCGCGAATGGATCAGCTTTAATTGTTCAAATAACCTCAGAACTTGCCGCCCGTGGATCGTCTTTTGTCGTCGGTTGCTGTTCTGGTGCTGATGCGGCTTTATTGTCGGCTGTTCCAGGATCAATACCGCCTTCTATAGTTCGTTGTTTGTCTTCTTTTAGTTCCAAAGGAGAAGGAGCTGCACCTTCTTCAGCAATTAATCAGGTTTTTAAATTTTCCCGTTCTGGTGGCTCTGTCGAATGGTTAGCAGGTGGGGATATTTCTGTGCTTCCTTGGATTCGTCTGGCTAACAGAACTAAACAGGTTATTAATTCAGCCAATACAGGTCTATTAGTTTTTTTTAGCTCTCCTCGTTCACGGGGTTCTCTATTAGCTTGCCGTTGTGCCATTTCTCGCAACCTTTCTGTAATAGCCTTTCCTATTGGTTTTTCTAGTTCAGAATTACCAGTTTTAGGGCAAGGGTATTGGGCTAAAAATACAGATGATAAAGGCTATTCATGGGTAAAAAAACAATTTGATTTATTTATATAAATGGTTGTTTTTATTAGTTATTTATACTAAAATATGAATATATTCATATTGTTTTATATGTAAATATAGTGCTTCTTTTTTGGTCGGCTCGGGCACTTAAAATATGGAGAAACCAAAACAACTTTTTCCGTTAGTTGCCTTGTAAACCTGATCCTTTTACAAGAATAAAACGGCTCAAAATATGAATATATTCATATTTACTTTAATCATTAAACTCTTAGGAGGCTTTATGTTAGTTAATCTCATAAATAAACAGCGTAGGGCGGTCAGCGTAGTAAAAACAGCATTGTTAGGTGTTGGCATTACTGGCCGTTCTATTTGCGTTCATTCTGATAGTTGGCTTGACCAATACGGCAGGCGTGAGCATTACGCGGTATTTATATCTGCCCCAGTAGGTAGTAATACTGAACCATATTATGAAACAGGAGAAACACTTTTAGAAGCAGTAAAAAAGATGGTGGATTCAATTCGAGGTAAAAAAAATGCTAAATCAGAGAGTTTATCCGAGATAGCACCTTTTTAAATATACTTTTGTGTGGGCTAGGGTAGCCGCCCTGGTCCGCACGTTTCCATTGTTGCACATTGGAGTAATTAGATTATGACAACTCAAGAAACAAATCAAGTTAAACCGCTTTTTGAACTTGGTCGAACATTAACAACACCTGGTGCATTAGTAGTAATGCAGGGTATGGATATTTCACCTATTGCTTTATTAAGTCGCCACCACTGCGGTGATTGGGGGGATATGGATCAAGATGATAAAGACGCTAATAATTCAGCATTAACGGCTAAAGATCGTATTTTTTCAGCTTACCAATTCGGTACTGTTTTACTTTGGGTAATTACCGAAGCAGATAGATCATCAACAACCATTCTTCTACCTGAAGAATATTAAAAACGGGTGGGGTAAGTAGCCGCTTACTCCATTTTTAATTTAATTTGCACATTAGGAGGTTGCTATGAATTCAGCAACTCAAAAAACAACCGGGGTTAAATCCGAGCAAGAATTGGCGGTTATCTCAGCCAATCCTTTAGACCTTCCAGCAGAAACCTTTCAAGCTGGATTAGACCGACGAAAACAAAATAGATCCGCGTTAATGTCTTGGGTTCGTGAAGCATTAATTGAAGGTTCAGACTTCGGAAAAATTCATGTTGTAAGTAGGAACAAATGCCAAGCAGGTAAGCATTGTCAGAATCCAAACCATTTTAGTAAGCCCAGCTTATTTAAACCTGGTGCTGAAAAAATTTGTGGCATGCTTGGTGTTTCCGTTCGCTACCCAACTTTAGCCGATTATGAACAAACCGCCTTATCAGGTACCCAATTAACTCAAATCATTATTAGATGTGAAATTGTAGATGCATCAAACCGAGTTATTGCCGATGGAGTAGGGGCTAGGCTACTAAAACAAGACAACGGTGATATTAATAAATCACTAAAAATGGCTGAAAAATCAGCCCATATTGATGCCACATTACGCATGGCCGGACTATCTGAAATATTTACCCAGGATATTGAAGATATGATTCAACAAAGGGAAGCTGTTAGTGTTCAACAGGCAACAACGGAGCTTAAAACAGAATTTAAAGGTATATCTAAATCTCAACATCAACGCCTTGAAGCTAGAATAAATGAATTAGGATTAGATAGGGAACGAGTTAAAAAATGGATGATTAAAGCTTCTCATAACCGCTTTAATAATTTTATGGAATTAAGTCAAGTTTTCTACCAAAAGTTGGATAAAAAACTAGAAGACTTTGCAGAACGAACCACCTTAGAGCCGGAGGTGATGCAATGAATATTAAAGATGCACTTTCAATACTTTCTCTTACTGCTATTTCTGACCCAGAAGAAATTAAAACAGCTTATCGTAAAGCCTGTATTAAATATCACCCTGATAGAAACCCAGCAGGTCTGGAAATGATGAAGGCTGTTAATGTTGCGTATCAATTCTTAACAAAAATCAGCTACAACGGGGCAGAACGCCCAATTGACGAAGAAGTAAACAGTGATTTTGGCGACATGCTAAACGAGGCAATAAATGCAGTTATTGGGTTATCTGGTTTGAATATTGAGGTTTGTGGGGCTTGGGTCTGGCTGACAGGTAATACTAAGCAATATAAAGCAGAAATAAAAGCCGCTGGTTACTGGTGGGCTAAGAAAAAGTGTTCCTGGTACTTTCGCCCAGCTGATTATAAAAGTCGTAATAAAGGTGATTGGGATATGGACAAAATACGTGATAAATACGGAAGTGTTAGCGTAAACAACGCACCAAAGCAGAGACCAGCTTTAGCACACTAATTTTATTAAGCGGTGGCTAATGCTACCGCTTCTCTTTTGAGGAAAAGATCATGAACAATTTATCTTTATATGAATTAAGCAGCACCTATTTAGAAGCGTTAGATAATTTAACCGATCCAGAACTGGATTTACCCATCGAGGCGGTTAATGACACATTAGAGGCTTTAGGTGATGAAATGGAAACCAAGGCAATTAATGTCACTAAATTTATGCGCAATATGGAAGCAACAGCAAAAGCCATAAAAGAAGCTGAGACAGAAATGGCCAAACGCAGAAAATCATTAGAAAACCGTATCAAATGGATGAAAGATTACCTAAAAGGAAGTATGGAAAATACAGGTATTACTAAAATTGAATGCCCTTATTTCAAACTTTCAATTCAGAAAAATCCAGCATCAGTAGTTATTAAAAATGAAGAGTTAATACCAGAAAAATTTAAAGAGCAGGTAATTAGCTGGAAGATTGATAAAACAGCGATCAAGAATGCGATTAAATCAGGTGAATCTATACCTGG
>JALSLS010000421.1 GCA_026988195.1 Methylomonas sp. | reverse complement strand
GTTGCTGGTTCTTGTGGTTATTATTGTTAGTCGTCAATTTGTTAAGGTTTTAGCCAGAGCTGTTGATGGAAATATATCAAATGAAATTGTTTTAAGTTTATTAGGGCTGAAAATGGTGATGGTCACCAGTGCTTTTTTGCCTGTTTCAATTTTTATGGCGATATTAATGGTTATTGGGCGTATGTACCGAGACCAAGAAATGGCTGCGGTTGCATCCGCAGGAGGCGGAGCATTTGTTATTTATAGAGCTGTTTTTTTATTGATTTTTCCTCTTAGTGTGGTTGCTGCTGGTTTTTCGATGATCGCTACTCCATGGGCAGAAAATAAAACCAATCAATTAATGCATGATGACCAGAAAAAAGCCGACATCATGGGAATTTCTGCGGGCAGGTTTAGTGAGTATAGTCAGGGCGACCTGGTTTTCTATACTCAAAATATAACGCCGGATAACCAAATGCAAAAAGTTTTTGTTCAAAATAGAAAAGGGGGTGAGCTAGGTATTGTTAATGCTAAATATGGATATTTAAAAAGCTTACCTGGAGGTCTGTATCTTATTTTGCAGCAAGGCGAGCGAGTACAAGGTGTGCCCGGAGAGAAAAATTTGATTGTGGAAATATTTGATGAATATGCCGTGCGTATAGATAAAAAAGAAAGACAGCTACAACAAAATAGGGAAAGTGTAGCGACTGAAGTATTGTGGAAATCTGATAACTTGTTGGATATAGCAGAAATCCAAAATCGCTTATCTATCCCTTTATCGGTGATTTTTTTAAGTTTATTAGCGGTGCCTTTGGCAAAAATATCACCAAGAGGAGGGGTGTACGGTAGTTTGATCGTCGCTTTTGCTATTTATTTTGTATTTGGAAACTTAAAGCGATTAAGTCATAGCTGGGTTGTGAATGAAGTTATCCCCGTATCTATAGGTTACTTTTGGGTTTATTTGTTGTTGGTATTGTTGACAGTGGCCTTATTGCTTCGTCTCTATAGCGTAAAATGGCTCATCTCACATTTTTTTAGTCGGGGTGCTGTATGAATGTTTTAACTGTTTATATCGTTAAAGAAATCTTAAAAGCTTCTGCTGTTGCCGTTACTCTGTTATTAACGTTGTTTACCTTATTTACATTTAGGGATGAGTTAAAAGATCTTGGACACGGGGGATATGGTTTAAAACAGATTTTAATGTACCTTGCTTATATAGCCCCCACCGTTTTTTATGAATTAGTTCCTTTTGCTGCCTTACTGGGGAGTTTGTTTGTGGTTGGCGCGATGGGGAGTAACTGTGAAATTGTCGCTATGCGAGCCGCCGGATATTCAATTTTTTGGATTATAAAGTCAGTTATGTTGGCGGGTCTTGTTATGGTCATTATTGCTTTTCTAGTGGGGGAGTTTATAGCTCCTAAGGCTGTTCGTGAAGCGCAGTTAATTAAGATGCTCTCACAGAAGAATGAAGTAGCCATTCGTTCAAAGTATGGAGTGTGGCTGAAGGAAAAAGATGAGTTTATCAATGTGAGAAGAATTAAAGGAAAAGGTGAGCTAGCAGAAGTATATAGATATAGAGTTAATGAAAATGATCAATTGCTTACCATGACAAAGATTGATACAGCATCCTTCAGGGGTAATGGTCTTTGGAGTATAATGGGAGTTAGGCAGTCTGAAATAGCTCCTAAGCAGGTGTTTTCAAGTAGGCTGGATAGCAGTGAGTGGAGAACATCAATAGAGCCTGATTTGTTAAATGTTGCGGTGGTTAAGTCGGATAATATGTCATTGTATGACCTTTATATGTATATTGACTTTCTTAAACAAAACAAGCAAAAATCACAAACTTTTGAACTGGCTTTTTGGAGCCGTTTAATTAACCCTTTAGTGGTTTTTGTGATGTTGATGGTGTCTGTTCCTTTTGTCGTAGGTATCAAGCGAGGTATCAGTACAGGAGGGAGAATGATGGCTGGAATTGTTATTGGAATGATGTTTAATATTTTTGATAAAATTGCCGGGCATGTAGGTTTGGTTTATGGGTTTGATCCTATGATAATGGCTATCCTACCTAGCGCACTTGTTTTTTGCTCGGCTGTCTTTGCTGTGACTAAAGTTAAGTAAGCCGCGTGAAGTATATTATGGCAGTTGAAACGTTCTTCAACTGCCATAATAAGGGTAAATTACATTTTTTCCATAAAGTAATACAAGAACTTACAGTGTAGAATCATTGTCTTAGCATCTTTGTCTGTTACACGGCAAGTTTCATACTTTTCTATTCCTGGTTTAAATTGCTTTTTAATGGCTCCATCTTCAATTGAATATTTAACGTTAATATTCATTGAACCAGTTCTGTTACGTGCGTCCGTTGCTTTGGTATTTAACATACCACCTTTTTTAAACTCCCATGTGATGTTTAATGGCGTTTTTGCTTTGTGCTTGGCGGGGGCTTCTGCTGTTAACCTCCATTTACCAAGAATTGAAGAGTTATCTTCTAAGGCTATTGTTTTTTCTTTTGCGCTTGCTGAGAATGCGAAAAATGCAGTCGCCAGAAGTAAAAGTTGTAATGTTTTTTTCATGATTTATAAGCTCCGAGCTGAATGCTATACTTTACAAGAATATCTTACAAAGTATAAAAATATTTTGTTAAGAACTTTTGAGTATAACATAGAGTTATATGAACTTTAGCTGAATCTAAGTCTAAAATAACAGGGTTAGCTAAGTATAAAAAAAAGGGGTTGTTGATGAAAGGGGAATGTATTAAAGTGATACAGAAAAAGAGTTTACAACAACATAGTAATATAATAAAAAACTAAAATAGGAAGGTAAAAGTATGAAATTTAAAATTATTTTAATGGCGATGATGCTAGTGTTTTCTAGCCTTTCTTTTGCAAAAAGTACCGATGAATGGGTTTATGAGTCAATTACGGGTGATCTAAAACCAACGCCGGGCTGTAAAGATAAGGAAGCTTCGATAATAAAAGCATCAAAGGGTAAGCGCTTTAAAAAGTACGCTAAACTTCTTTGTGGAACAAAGGGCTACGGCTGGGCTATTGAGAGAGTAACGGATAAAGGTACAGTGGTTTGTGAGGCGTGTGAAGGTGAGTATGAAGGCGAAGAGAAGTATCGCTGTCATGTACAAGATATTGTAGTTCTATGTAAGCAAGTTGCTAGAGGCTTCTAGTTTCTGCATGATCGTATTAGTATGCTTACCGATTACCTCCCCCTTTGAAAAAGGGGGATTGAGGGGGATTTGTCTAATAAAAAACCTCTATTCCAAAGAGGGGCTGAACAATTACTGCTTACTATTGTGTGTCAGTATTGATCTAGTGCCTTTGTGTAAACCGTCCAATAGATTAAAATTAGCATAGCTAGCTTTAATCTATTGGATCTTATTTTTTTGACAGTCTTGTTCAAAAAACAAACTGGTTTTCGACCAGTGGTCATGCCAAGTCAATTGATTCTTATCAGCAAATTTCCACAAAAAACCTAGACCCACAAAGCCCCAAGAAACGATTGCTAAAACAAAACGTTTAAAAGCTAGGAGCCATGTGATGGGCTGTTTATCTAGGGTTTGAATTTTTACTTTCCATGTTTTCATGCCTAGTGTTTGCCCCCCATGAGTCCAAAACCAGCCGTAGTACAGGTAGCTAATAAGCAATATGTATATGGGGAAAAAATATTGGGATGAGGAAAATGCCTCGCCATTATTAAAAGGCAAGATTAGCGCAGTTGCTAAAAATAGAAGAGCCAACAAAAGCAAGCCATCATAGGCAATGATGGCCAAATGACGAAATAAACCAGGTGAAGTGGGGGAGTCTTTGCCTGGTTTATTTTTATTTAAAGGAGACAATTAATCTTTGAATAAAGCTAGTTTTTGTCCGTAATACATACTCATTCCGATTAATCCAGCCATCATAACGACTGAAAATGCAAAAGGTGGTTTGTGAAGAAGCAGTATAACAAGGTTAGTGATATAGATACTGGTTAAAAAAGGGTGCTCAATCAAGCTATTAATGATCTTTTTAAACATGGAACTCTCCAAAATAATTAGAAACGGAATGCAAAATTAGCATGGATTGCAAACAGTCTTTATAAGATAACTGATAAGACACTTGGAAACAAATAATCACCCCAATAATGAGCAATTATTTTATTTTTAGATGTCTAAATACTGGATGATTCTACTATATAATAAAAAATATGTAAAAAAGCTGTTGATAGGATTAGGCTCGGGTTGAGCGATAAAGAAATTAAATCTGACAGTCTTTGTTCCTCATGGTTATGCCGTCATAATGTTAGTGCCAAGCGAAAGCCAAGAAGTGTGCTCCTGCTATCAGGTCTAAACCTGCCTCTGTATCCCGAGCGGCAGAACCTAGCACCAAACCTCCAGCTTCCTCCACGGCGGACATTAAAGCTTCCCTTTTTGGGTCCGGTAGGGTTGTTTATAGGGCTGTTTTTATAATAATCTAAGTTGTGTAAGTCTTGTATTAATTCCCAAACATTGCCATGCATATCATGAAACCCCCAAGGGTTTGCAGGTAGGGAGCCAACAGCTATAGGTGCTTTTCTATCAAGCCCTGTTGCTTTGCCAATATAGGGGTGGTCGCCATCATAGTTAACTTGTGATGTATTAATGTTGTTGCCAAATGAAAAAGCGGTTGTAGTACCTGCTCTTGCCGCATATTCCCATTCAGCTTCAGTAGGTAGGCGAAAATTTAAGCCAGTTTTAATTTTTAAAATCTTTATAAATGATTGAATATCTTTACCACTGATATTTTCAACAGGGCAGCGAGAGCCACATTCTTTAAAATGGGATGGGTTTTTGCTCATAATTGCTTCCCATTGTCCTTGTGTAACCTCATATTTTCCAAGTAGAAAAGGTTTTTTAAAACAAACCTTGTGCTGAATTTCATCGTCAACACGTTCGGGTTCTGATAAGGGGGTTCCCATAATAAAGCAACCTGATTTAACTTGAATAAAATCAATGCCTGTTAGTGTTTTTATGTGATTTATTTTTTTTGAAGAAGGTAATGGCTTAGTCGTCGCTTCAATTTGTGATGATTTTGATGCTGATTGCTGTGCTGAAAGTTGATAAATTTTCCTAGCTTGTGAGTAATATTTATCATTATTTAGAGCTAGGTAAAAATAGTTTTCTAATATGGGGATAGACTTATCGTACTGTTTATTTTGATATAGACATTGTCCGTGAAAATAATATAGGGCAGGGGATATTTCTTGAGTTAATGATGTAAGGGCTTCCATGTGACTGATGATGTTTTTGCAATCATTTTTTTCCTGTGCAGAAAAAATAGACCTTTCATGCTCACTTATGGCTTCTTGCACTATTTGTTTTGCATAGGCGGGTGAGCTAAAAAAGAGTGTGGCGAGGGATGCAGTCAAGCTGAATATTTTAAATAAAGACATTGTTTTTCATTTCCTTATCCAATGAAGGTGTGAGTTGAGGAGGGTGTTTAAAAGGTGTGTGCTGAATACATATGAACCAGAACAATATGGAAAATAACAGAAACAATTAGCATATAAAAAAGAGGAATATGCAAAAAAAACCAGATGCTGAAAACGCGTTCATAAAAGGAGAAAGTTGCAATTTTCCGTACAGTTAAATAGTGGGCTGTTAAAAAGTGGTTGGCTTTATGGAAAGTAGCTTTGTATTTATTAGGTGGCCACTGTTCTTTTATAGCAAGTTGTTTGCAAGCGGCTTTTAGCTCTTTTTTGGCGATAGTATTTGAAATTCTTGTGGTAGTATTCATTGACAACATTCTAAAAAAACATTTAATAAGCCCAGAAGAACCTAGTTGAATGTTGTCATTGTGAGTTAAAATTTCATTAAAGAGAGCTGGGTTTTCCTGTTGTAGATTTGATAATTCATTTTCTGTAATTAGCTTGTCAAGCTGAAGTTGTTCAAGTGCTGCTTCATGCTTGTATAGTCCATACTGAATTTTGTCGTGAATATAACGTCCGACAATCCCACTTATTAAAACAACTAACATGCTGATGACGGCTACTTTCTCATTTTGAGAGGAGCCAATACTAAAGTTACAATGGAATAAAATAAGAACGGGACCGTATATGCCTAATATCATGTGAATAGTAAACCAAGTTCGAATATTGCCCCATTCACTCATTGACTTTAAACGTTTTCTTAGCGAGTAAAGTAGCGTTATAAGCATCATAACGCTACCAATAATACCAAGAAAATAACCTAAGCCAGATTCGGCGGTAATATAGTTTTCCAGATCACTAGTCCAGCCAAAATATAAAATAAGTAACGTTACGAATGTAAATACAATAGGCCCAAGCTCAGTACCTTGAGATAAAAACATTTTTTCAATTTCTAGCTTTCGTTTTGCAAGTACAATATCTTCTGTTTGTTGTTTTTGTACTGCAGAGGTTTTTTTTATCGCTTGATCAGTCATTTGAAAGCTATTCCATTAATTACTATGTTTAAAACAAAGTTAGTTTGTTTTGCTGTTTAAAGTCATTTCGGCCTGATTTTAACTCTGATAAAGAGTTGGCTTTAAAGGGTAAAATAATCAGTGTTACATAGCACTTGTATATACCCGAGTATAGAACAAGGTAATGATTGAACGTTCCTGTCAGGTTTCACAACGTTATATCTTAATCTTTTAAAAGGCCAGTTCGAAACATATCGGGTGATTTTCTAAATATTTCTGGTCATATTCTATATCAACATCGGAGCGCTTCAAAGGATGTTATTACCTTCATTTACTTTTTTAGGCTACTGCGGAGTCAAAAGACAAGTCGTCCCCACTATTGAAAGCCATTGCGCTGTGCTCGTGAACTCCCTGCTAGACTAAGCGCAGTAAAAAGAGGATAATGCGATTTTTTTGTATTCAGGGTAAAGCATCAAGATTTCATTGGCAACGATACCTCTTGTCTGATGGTCTATCGCAATAGAAGCCATGCTTGGAATTAATGAATCAATTGTTAGGTGGAGAACTGCCTAATGGATGTGGGACTTAAATCTTGCATTGGGTCGGACGAAGCTAAAGCCTCACTTCTAAATTACTCAAGCTATTTCGTGCACGTTCCTTAGTGAATTTAAGTACCAAAACCAATAATGTGTAGCGGATATTAATCAGCAATAGGAAGGATCCACGATGAAAGAATTCAATCAAGTATACGAATTACTATTAGATTCAGCCAGTGCTAAGCAAAAAGTTGAACGGCTACTTATTGGGCAAGTATGGACTGTATGTCAGGCTGGCCATTCTGGATTAGCGATGAGTCCGGCTGTAGCAAGTAGAACATTGCCCTGGGCAGGCACTTTACAGGGGAAGGCATTAACCGAATTAACGTCTTGGCTAACTGACTGGGATTTTTTTAAGGCAACTGTCGGTTTATCAGCAATTAATTGCTGCCTAAATAACTGTACGCCACTTGCTGGCACAATAATAGAACCAGAACAAGGAAAAGGAAAAGCAAACTTGGCCGTATTTGAACATTTCTTCCCTCAAATAAAAGACCAGAAGATTGTTGTTATAGGTCACTACCCTGGTATTGAACAATACTACTCAAGTTACAACCTCAAAGTGATTGAACGCCAGCCCACGGGGATGGATTACCCTGGTTCAGCTGCAGAATTTCTTATTCCTGAAGCTGATTGGGTGTTTCTTACCGCCACATCCATTGCTAATAAAACATTCTCTCGTTTACTGGAATTGGCTAGTAATGCTAAAACTGTATTGATGGGGCCGAGTACTCCATGGTTACCTGCATTATCTGAATTTGCCTTCGATTACTTGGTTGGTGTTGATGTGGTC
>JALSLS010000420.1 GCA_026988195.1 Methylomonas sp. | reverse complement strand
TTCCAGCTCCCTTAGTTGAAACACTCAAAACAGGGGAGAAACCCCTGTCTCGCTCATTCACTGCCATTAAGTTAAGCTTCAAGGGTGGGCAAAGGAGGCTCAACATAGACTGTCGAAATCAGCCGCCTTATATACTTTCTTAGTTTATAGGTATCAACTTTATAGGATCTGTCGACGTAGGAGGCGCATCGATGGCTATTGATGCGCTTCGTTCCTCAGCACACCCTATGAGTTCTACTTATTTTGTAGCTAATAATCAGCTAAACTAGTGGACACACTATCGTTTTACCCAGCCTACCTATTCTTGACTTAATGACATAAAGTTTCTTAATTTAATCTTGGTTCCTTAGTCAGTTAAGCCAAGTGTTTAGCTATCCGTATTCTCAAAAACAACAATAGACTTTTCTTTAACTAAGAAGGTTTTTTCTAATATTGGTTTTTGATTAGGCCTGTTAATAATATCTTTTGGCGAAGCCTGGGATGTATTAACCGATAAGCACCAGGTTTTTCCTGTAATTTCAGGTAATTCACAACTTGTATCGCTATGCGACATATTAATGATGATATGTAAATCAGGTTCATCAATACCTGCTAGGGTTAGAGCTAATAATTGAGAATTTGGGTCATCCCATAGCGGAGTGTCTAATTTAGCACCATGCCATGTAATATCTTTTATTCCTCTGCTTTCAATAATATTACCGGTTAAAAAACGTCTGCGCATAATAGAGTTATGGCGTTTACGAAGAGCAATCATATTTTGAACGAAACGTAGCATATCAGCATTTTCGTTGGTCATATTCCAGTCTATCCAGGTTATTTCATTGTCTTGACAATAGCCGTTGTTATTTCCATTTTGCGAGTTCAGTATTTCATCCCCCGCTAATAGCATGGGAACTCCTTCACTTAGAAGCAAAAGAGCAAAAGCATTTTTTGCTTGTTGTTTTCTAAAGCCATTGACCGCTAGATTATCGGTGACTCCTTCAATACCTGAGTTAGAGCTTATATTATTGTTACAACCATCTCTATTATCTTCGCCATTAGCAAGATTGTGTTTTTGGTTATAGCTAAACAAGTCATTTAAGGTGAATCCATCATGACAGGTGATAAAATTTACGCTATTGATAGGTAAGCCATCTTGGTGTTGGTATAGGTCACTACTACCGGAAATACGAGTTGCTAACTCCTTTATTTTTCCTTTGTCACCCCGTAAACATTCACGTAATACATCTCTATACATGCCATTCCACTCAGCCCAACGATGACCAGGAAAACTACCTACTTGGTAAAGTCCTGCTGCATCCCATGCTTCGGCAATCAGTTTGGTTTGTGATAGTTGTTCTGATAACTCTATACTCCAAAGTACGGGTGGGTCCTCAAGTACAACCCCTCCTTCGCCGCGAGCTAAAGCACTGGCTAGGTCAAAGCGAAACCCATCAACATGCATTTCTCTTACCCAGTATTCTAGGCTATTAGTTATAAATGAGGCAACTAAAGGGTGGTTTGCATTTACAGTGTTGCCACAGCCTGTATAGTCATGCAGAATGCTTTTATCTTCAGAGTCATGGTGGTAAAAAATATTTTCACCGATACCCCGAAAATTAATGATAGGGCCACCGATACCTGCTTCAGCGGTATGGTTGTAGACAACATCTAAAATAACTCCAATACCCGCTTGGTGTAGTGCCTTAACTAAATCACGAAACTCTTTAACATGAGTGCCTTGTTCAGGGGTAACGCAGTATCCTGGGTGAGGGCTAAAAAAACTATGGGTACTATAACCCCAGTAGTTATGTAAGCCTAAATCAGAAGTACCTTTGGGAACATCCTGTTCATCAAACGCCATGATGGGTAATAGTTCGACATGGGTAATGCCTAACTTTTGCAGATAAGGAATTTTTTCAATTAAGCCTGAAAAAGTACCTGGATTTTTAACTTTTGAGCTGGTGTGTCGGGTAAACCCGCCCACATGCATCTCATAAATAATTGATTTTTCACTGCTAATGCGTAAAGGTATATCTCCTTCCCAATCATAATCATTATCATCAACAACCATGCAACGCATAGAAGTCAGCATATTATCACCAGGCTTACATGCAATTTGACGATCCCAGTTTATATCTGAGACAACGCGTGCCCACGGGTCAATTAAATGTTTATCTTTATCAAAATGTAAACCTGCTTCTTTAGGCTCATTGTTCCCATCAATCCTCCAAGTGTACCAAGTACCTTTAGGAAGACCAACGACATAGACATGCCAAGAATAAAATGTTCTATTAACATCTTTTTGTAGTTGAATTACTTGAATAGGCTTTTTACTTTTCGCTGTTTCAAATAAAAATAACTCGACACTAGTCGCGTGGCGAGTAAAAATTGAAAAATTTACACCATCAGCATCTGGTTTTGCGCCAGACTGATTAGATCGGCCTGGATTAAATTTGTATTCTTTTTTTTGCATAGGGCAATAGCGGGAGGTAATATAAGGCGGCTTGGGAATTGAATAACTTGTGTATTCTCATTCCTTGGTAGGTAATGCCATTTATGCTCTAGTCATAAATGGAATGATGAGCTGTAATCTATAGTCATGTAAATCACAGAACCTTCTATTATCGTAAGTTTTTTATAACAAAGCAAAATATTTAATTACAATAGTGCTTAGTTTAGCTGTTTAGCCCTAAAAATACTCTGTTTGGTCGGTTTTTTTTGGCTGCTATCTGCTTAGGAATGTATATGAAACCAAAGTTAACAACTATCAAACTGGAAGTGGGACTTTAGTCCCGCATTGGGGCGGGCGAGGCTAAAGCCTCACTTCCAAGTTATTGGGTGCACATTTTTTTACCTTAAACTAATACAAGGCCAGTTAGCTTCAGTAGCATATTGGCGTAGTGTATCATCAGGGTCTACTGCAAAGGGGTTATCAACAATTTCCAGCAGAGAGAGATCATTATATGAATCACTGTAAAAGGAGCTGTTCTTCATTGTTTCTCCAGAAGTCTCCAGCCACTCATTCAATAATGTCACTTTGCCTTCTTGGAAGCAGGGGGTTCCTTCAAAATTACCCGTATATTGGCCATTAATAAACTCAGGTGTAGTTGCCAGTAAAATATCTATACCAAATAGTTTTGCTATAGGCTCTGTTACAAAACGATTGGTGGCGGTAATAATCATCACTGTATCACCTTTAAAGCGATGTTTATTAACAAGTCTAATGGCGGGCTTTAACTGTATGGGTTTGATTACTTCTTCTATAAATTGAGCTCGCCATTTATAAAGTTGTTCTGTATCATTTTTTGCTAAAGGGGCTAAAGAAAACTGTAAAAACTCTACAATATCTAGATTTCCTTGTTTGTAGTCTTCATAAAATTTAATATTTGCTTGTTCATATTGGACTTTATCAACGATTCCTTGGTCAACAAGAAACTGCCCCCATAAATAATCGCTGTCATCTGAAATAAGGGTGTTGTCTAAATCAAAAATTGCTAAGCTCACTGTTAAAACCTACTTGAGTTAAGTAAGGGAGTTGGAAATAAATAATCATCCAATCTTGCTGGTATTTTTGTCCGTCTTCAGTAGTGCAGCAACAGTTACGTAGCTTGCTATGCGCCTATTGCTGCACTACTGAAGACAAACAAAAATTCTGCCCAATATCGGACGATTATTTATTTCCAGCTCCCTAAAAGAAAAAGGACTATAGCGCCAGTAGTTATTTTATGGAACAATGGCTCTATTAATTTTAATACTGACTTGTTTTTTTAATTCTAACATTCAGAAAGCTTGCTACAAATATTATAAATCGAACTTTATAAGTTTAATTGCTTAATTAAGCTAATGTAATCTACGACTAATAGTATTTTAAACACATTGAAATCATGTGTTTATTTGAATGTTTAGTATAGAAATAGGGCAGCTAAAACAGGTTTTTTTAAATGATTGATTCAAAGGGGTACCGACCGAATGTCGGGATTATCCTTTGCAATGATGATGGTCGTGTATTTTGGGCAAAACGCAAAGGAATGAACTCTTGGCAATTTCCACAAGGGGGAATAGATTGTAATGAAGATCCAGAAGATGCAATGTATCGTGAATTGTGGGAAGAAACAGGGTTGGAGAAACAACATGTGCAAATGCTGGGTCGAACACGTTATTGGCTGAGGTATAAATTACCCGAAAAATATATTAGGAAAAATTCATTGCCACTATGCATAGGTCAAAAACAGATCTGGTACATATTGCGGTTGGTGAGTGATGAGGCTAAAGTACGTTTTGATTGTGGTGAAAAACAAGAGTTTGACGGCTGGAAATGGGTCGATTACTGGCACCCATTAAAAGATGTTATATACTTTAAGCGAAAAGTTTATAAGAAAGCAATGGTCGAACTAGGCTCGGTTATTCTAGCAGACTCTGTACCTGTTAATGCTAAGGGATTTCTGGATCAAACAAATCAAAAATAGTTGTTGAAGGGTAACTACTCCGTTTCTTGAGTGAAATTCTTGGTAGGAGTATCCGCCCCCCTCGACACTTGCTCCTGCAATGCTCTTTTCTCTATCACTTTCGATTATCTTCGCGCCGAGGGCGGACGCTCCTACATCATCATTGCCTACTCACTAGTCACAGGCTCATACCATCCAATAATTTTGAGACAGCAATAGCTGAAGTGATTGCACCTTCATGTAAGCCTTCATAAAGATAGGCTCCTGCATGGTAGGTATTGTTTTCTCCATTTAATTGTTTTATTTCCTGTCGATAGCGGATAGATTCAACAGTGTAAGCAGGCGAAATATGTTTCTGGCGGTTAATTATTTTAGCAGGGTCTATATGCTGTTGCATGTTATAGGCTAGGCTAAAGTGAGTATCAATTTCTGCATTTACCCCACATAAGCGATCTAAATAAGCATTATATCCACAGTCACCATCTTCTTTATTTTGGAATACATCAAACTCACTAAAATAAGTCACTCCAAAATTTTTGTATATTGATATGTCGGTATGTATTACAGTATCAATAACGCAGATGTCCCACGCTTTAAAACGTTTGATTTCATTTTCTGTTGGATCTTTTAATAAGGCTAATACTTGATCTGGGGTGGTAGCAAAAATAACTTTATCAAAAAGTAGCTTATCACCATTCGCTAGGGTTATAGCAACACCTGCTGTGTTTCTGTTAATGCCTAAAATATTACTATTACAATAAATCGTTCCCGTAAAGTGGGATAATATTTTTTCTATGTAGGTATAAACACCACCCACGATTCGATCCCACTTAGTCAGCATTCCGGAATGATTTAATAGAGGGATACCAATTTCTGCAGGAAAGTTATCAATCGTTTTATAAGGCATGGAATAAGCGTACATAAGTAACATTTTTAACCATTTACCAGACACACTGTTTCCAATAAAATCTGAAATAGGGCGTTGATAAAAAGCTTCATCACGAGTAAAAGCCATTCTGATTAGAAAACATAAATAGGAAAATACAACGGGTGTTAGTTTTAAGCTCTCATAAATTTTCTCCCGTCTAGAATGACAACCATATAGTATTGCACCTGCAGATTTGTAATGCCTGCCATCAGGCAGAAAGATTTCACTGGTCAAGGGTATTTCTTCTAGCTTTACTTCAAGCTTAGCCATTAACTTATGAAAGTTAGGGAAATAATCACGCTCAAATTCAATGACTCCATTATCAAGTATTATTTTTGAATCTAGAGCCTCACAGCTGACATTCTTATTTAAAGTGCGAATATTCCCACCTAAAACAGGTTCTTTTTCAAACAAAGTGACATCATGTACTTTATCTAATAAATAAGCCGTTGTGATTCCCGCAGCCCCCCCTCCAATGATTGCAACTTTCATGACAGTGACTTATTTAAAACGGGGTCACCCGTTAATATTTCATATAACCTAGATCCTGTTTTAATAGTACCTGCAAAACTTGGATGACCCGATGAAGCGTTACAAAAGTAAAAGTTCTTCAGTGATGTTTTATGATCCAGACGACTTGTATCAAAATTACCGGGTGTTATATTTGACCCATAAGAGTTGCCCTCGGGACTTCCACAGAAGCTTTCATTGGTAGTTGGGCTTCCCAGCATTTTAAAAACTAAATAGTCACGAAAGTTTGGAATATAGTGTTGCTCTACAATCGTAATCATGGCATCGAAAATCTGTTTTTTCATTTTTCGGTAGGCAACAGCGTCAGCAATTTTCAAGTCATGGAAAGTGTGATAGTTAGCAACAGTCAAAAACTGAATAATCTGTTCTCCTTCAGGACAGTCGGAATGATCAAGGCTAAGAAATCCAGGCGTTGTCATCACAAAGCTGGGTGCTGAATAATCCGCCCTATCATACATATCTTCAAATACTTTATTTAGATCGTTCTGTTCACTGTGAAATACATTCCAGTTACCAAATCCAAACTCTTTTAAATCAATTCCCTTAACGACACAATAGGCTACAAAATTTGAAGGGGAGTAATCATATTCCAGTTTTTTTCGTACCGTATTAGAGAATTTATTCATGCCTATCATTGTTGCAGCTCGTTTAGGGTCGAGGTTACAAATAATATCCTTTCCATAGAACTCTTTAAAAACCGTTCGAGTATCAGTGTCCATAGTTTTAACACCCGTTACTTTATTTTCATCAAGAATGAAGTCAGTGACTTTCTGTTTATAAATAATTTCTCCGCCATTTTCTTCAATAACATTAACTAATGAATTAATGACATGTTCAAAATGATGTGTTGGATAATATGCACCTCGACAATACCCAGTAAATAGAGTGACCCAAGCAAAATATGAAAGTTTATTAGGTGGCAGTAAAAAGTCAGGCCATTGTAGGGCTAGAAGTGTTTGTGTTTCTAAAGGAAGTTTGAATAGATCAAATACATCCTGTAAAGTTGATTTGCGGTATTTAATCACTCGCTGGCTACTGAGGGCGTGGCTTAATATTGAGGAAATATTTAACTGTTCAGGAAGATTTTCTAATTCAGCTGATGTTTGCCATACTTCAGTAATAAATTTATCAATTGATTCGGTATGCTTAGGAAATAGAGTTGATAAGCGTTGTGTTAATTCATTTTTATCGTAAGGAATGTCTAGAGCATAACCGGGAATACGCATATGGTCGTATCCGTTTGGATCATATTGTTCAAAGGTTACAGTTTCTTCAAGGCCTAGTTTCTTAAGAAATAGATTAATATCGCGGCCTTTTCCACAGTTCCAGACATAGTGTAATTGAGCATTAAAGCGGTATTTATCGCCCTCAACAAAGGTATGCCCATATCCACCCGGAAACTCATGAGCTTCCAGAATTAATACTTTTTTTCCGGACTTTGCCATTAATGCAGAAAAAGCTAAGCCCGCTAGCCCACTACCAACGATTAGATAATCCGGAGGGGAACCTGTATCTGTATCTGTATCTGTATCTTTATATGACATTTTGTACCTTCCTGTTTATTCAAAGGCCTTCTTTAATCAAGATATTTAATTATGTTAGATCATCTATGCGTTTTAAGTAGCTTAAAATATTACTAGAAGTTTACCTACTCTCTCTCCTACATATATTCCGAGGGATAGTTTTCGGCTTTTATGATGAACATAATGTTTTTTATATATACACTTAATTAAATTACGTTTCAACTGAGTAATTTAATCAAGTATTATTAAAGGTGTCTCAATTAATTTAATTGATGCTTTTCTTATATATAAATCAACGATCAAAATTCTCAAAAATAATTAAATAATATTTCAAAAAATTCTAATATTGGATTATTCTTGGACAGCCTCCCAGG
>JALSLS010000419.1 GCA_026988195.1 Methylomonas sp. | reverse complement strand
GCGATAAAAACATTACCCTTGGGGACGGCGTATGCAATATGGACGGGGATGGGCGCAGTTGGTGTGGCAATATTGAGTATTTTCCTGTTTAAAGAGTCTGTTGACTGGATTAGAATAGCCTCTATTGGCTTTGTTATTATTGGGATTGTGGGTCTTAAATTAACTCACGTTGAGTAGAGTTAATGTTACATTTGATTTTTCAGTCCCCTATAAGTATAGCGTTACTGCAAAGAATAGAAAGTCATGATGATGTCATTTTTCTAGAAAATGCCGTTTTTCAGCTGAATAAGCATGGAATCTTAACCTCTGAGTTGGCGAAAATGCTTAATAATAGAATACGCTTTTATGTGTTAGAGCTTGAGCTAGAGACGCGAGGTATTAAAATTGATGAACTGGTTTTAGGAGTTGAAGTTATTAATTATCCAAGCTTTGTTGAGTTAACTGAAACTAATAAGCTTATAAAATCGTGGAATTAATAGTCCATGGGAAGCTTTTAAACACAACAGATGATGGGTTTTTAGTTGATTTAAATGATTGGAATGAGGTAGTTGCAGTAGAAATTGCTAGCTTAAATAAGCTTGAATTAACCCCATTGCACTGGGAGATTATTCACTATATACGAAAGTATTATCAGCAATATCAGCATTTACCAAACTCACGCATTTTTACTAAGGCAATTAAAAAAGAATTTGGGGAAGAAAAGGGCAATAGCCGATATTTACATAAGCTATTTCCAGAAGGACCGCTAAAATATGCTTGTAAAATTGCAGGAATCCCTAAACCGCCAACCTGTATGTGAATATGGTTTGGTTCGAGACCTGTATGATCTTGATGATAAAAATAGGATTTCAGAGGTGCAGGAGTCGACCTCTCACCTCAGCGATACTGTCATTAAGGTAATAAGTAGGATGTGCTGACGACAGGAAGCGCATCAACGGCAAGCGATGCGCTTCCTGTCGTCAGCACATCCTACATCAACTTGTTTAATTTAAGGGTATTCTTATTGATACTTCTTAATTTGTTGGAGCGCAGTGCTTTGCTTGCAATGTTTAGCAAGATAGCAGGCTAAAGCCTGTGCCAGTTTCTGAACTTGCTCCATGCCTTACCCCTAAGGCTACTAACTTTCTTGCTTAAAACGATGAATTTGTCGTCTTTGTTTTTTATTGGGGCGATATTCTCGCTCAGTATGAGGTGTTAACGCGCGTTGTTCTTTTTGCTGAATTATTTGCTGTTGTCTTTTGTCAAAACTGGCTTGGCTTTCTTGATAAAGCAATACGGCTTCTTTAGCGGGACGGCGATGGCTATTTATGCCTACAATGGTAAGCTCCCACTGCAGTTGGTCTTTAGATATAGTCAGCTCTACCCCTATTTTGACCTCTTTAGAAGGTTTGCAACGTTGACCGTTAAGGTGAATTTTTCCACCAGAAACAGCTTCAGTCGCCAGTTTGCGCGTTTTAAAAAAACGCGCAGTCCATAACCATTTGTCAATTCGAATAGAGTCTAGTTCTGGCATAAATTAGGGGATATCAACTTGTAAACCATTTTCTTTCCATAATGTAAAGCCACCTTCCATGCTACAGGCATGAGTATAACCTAATTTGTTTAAGGTTTCTGTTGCTAATGCTGATCGGCCTCCAGTGAGGCAATAAACAAAAATTTTAGCATTTTGAGAGTCTTGAAAAGCAGGGTGAGCACCAATTTTAAACTCTAAAACACCACGAGGTATATTTATTGCCCCCGGTAAACAGCCAGCAGCATACTCAGAGGGCTCTCTAACATCGAGCACTAAATGATTAGAATGGTCTGATTTTACGGTTTCAATATCACAGAGGGAAATAGTTTTTTTTGCAGCTGCAACAAGATCTAGTGCGGTAATAGACATAATAAAACTCCAAATAAAAAGCGTATATTAGCAATAAATAATATAGATGTGTTAGTTTATTTTTATTTTATTAGTCTAGAGCCTAGGATTCTGTCCGAGAATAGGCTTTCTGAAAGTCGTATTTAGCGTTAAAATAAGCTTTTACTTGATTGTGTATAAGCTTTAACTAATGTTTAGTTGTTTTATTAAGAATGATCCTACCCAAGCATTATAATTTAGCTATACTTCGCGCGGTCACGGATGCGGGATTTATAAGCTGCTGATTTTTGTCGATAGCAAGGCGCTGAAACAGGCGCATAGCTAGCTACGCAACTGTTTCAGCAACGCAGCTATTGGCAAAAATTCAGCGGTTAGAAAACCGCAGTTGTGACCGCGCGAAGTATAAAAGGTGCTCCAAGTTAATCCCCTTAAGTTAAACAAGTTGGTGTAGGATGTACTTCCTATCGTCAGCACATCCGCTTATTTTCTTACCTTAATGGCAGTGAGGCTTTCAGTGGGTAAGTTCATTGTTAGAGTGTATCGTTTATTCAAATTAGTTTGTTAGTTATCAAATATAAAGGTGTAGAAGATGAATCTAGAGAAAGTCATATTTGGTTTTTTTGTTGTACTGGCTTTAACGTTAAATTTTGGTTTCTTTTTAG
The DNA here is from genome assembly GCA_026988195.1 of Methylomonas sp. Taxonomy (GTDB): domain Bacteria; phylum Pseudomonadota; class Gammaproteobacteria; order Methylococcales; family Methylomonadaceae; genus QPIN01. The sequence continues at coordinate 5,281 of JALSLS010000419.1, read as the reverse complement.
GTGAAATGGATAACCCGGCACACCATAATGTCCTTGAATTATTTGCTGTTATTGTGGTTAATTTAATCGCAACAGTTTTAAAATTTGGTGATAGGTCTCAAATTGGGGCGGTGTTGCTAGCGACTAGCTTAGTTGCTGATTTAGAGTTAATAGCTGCTGCTACTTACTGGACCTTTGCCGTGCATATTACTGGAACGGGGCTAACCCCAGAAATCATGTCCAGTATCGTGTCGTTAACAGGGGGAGCCTTATTAGCAAATGTTATTTCAGCTATTATCCTGGTCTCTGAAACTTTATTTAATCGTTTATAAAATTAAAATGGTTTTGTTGCTATCGATTTTAGTGGGTAATTAGTATGGCTGCATCAGTTGATTTAAGTCGTGTGATATTTATTGTCATGCGTGAAATGCGAGGCCCGTTAATTGCCCTAATAACGGTATATTCCATTTCTATTTTAGGAATGGTTTTTATACCAGGCATTGAGGTTGATGGTGAAGCACAATACATGAGTATTTTTCATGCATTTTACTTTATGACCTATACGGCGACCACCACAGGTTTTGGTGAAATTCCTATAAAGTTTAATGATGCACAGCGCTTTTGGGCCATTATTTGTCTTTATGTCAGTGTTATTACTTGGTTATTTGCGATTGGCTCTATTATTCGGTTGTTTCAAAACCCTTTCTTACTAAGAGCTCTTTCAGAGTGGCAATTTTCTAGGGGAGTCCAGCGAATTGATAGCTCTTTTGTGATTGTTTGTGGTTTTGGAGATACTGGAAGTGTTTTGACGCGAGGGCTGAGTGATTATGGCTTTCCCGCAGTTATTATTGATAGTGATGAAGAACGAATTAAAGCCATTCAGTTACGAAACTATACGGTTGCTACACCTTCATTTTGTGGTGATGCCAGTGTGCCAAAACACCTACTTGAAGCTGGTTTAAAGCACCCTAATTGTAAAGCTGTTATTGCCATTACCAATAGTGAAGAAGTAAATTTAAAAATTTCGGCTCTTGCTCGATTATTAAATCCTGATGTGGGGATTATCACCATGTCTAAGGTTGAGGTCTTTGAAGAAACTTTAGCGACACTAGGAGGGGAGGTACATATTGTTGACCCCTTTAAAATTTTTGCTAAAGTGTTAGCGGCTGCAATGCATAACCCTGGTTTTTATGCCTTTAATAAGTGGTTGGTGAGAGAAAAAGGAGCAACATTAGAGCGATATATTGCACCACCCAAAGGAACCTGGATTATTTGTGGCTATGGTCGGATGGGGCATGAGGTTAATCGAGTTTTAAGTAAGTATGGTATTAAAACAGCAGTTATTGATCCTCATGATACAAAAGAAGAAGAGCATATTGAACGGTATATTGTTGGTAGAACGACTTCTAAAACGCTAAGCCAAGCCGGAATTGAAGATGCAGTTGGTATCATTTCAGGGACGGATGATGATGGCCATAATTTAGGTATTTTACTTAATGCTCGGTATTTTAATAAAGAATTATTTACGATTGTTAGACAAAATAAGCATGAGAATGAGATAGCATTTCGAGCCACAGAAGTTGATATGATTATGCAGCCGACGTTGGTTGCAGCAAGAAAAATACTCTTTTTATTGATAGCTCCTCTGTTAAAACCTTTTTTTTATTATCTATTAGAAAATAAGCCTGGGCGACAAGAGGAAATGGAAAAAGTGATTAACTGTTTACGAAGAAAGGTGGGGAATCGCGTACCCCATTTAGTAACGGTTCACTTTACCAGAGATAAAAGCAAAGGAGTTTTACAGTTGTTGGATGAAGGTAAAAAGATAACGATAGGGGAATTGATTCGAGACCCAAGGGCAAGAGAAATATCTTTGGATTTAGTCGTTTTTGTAATTCAATCAGGAGACCAAAAAATTGTTTTACCGCCTGAAGATTATGAAATACAGGAAAATGATCAGATATTATTTTGTGGTACAGGCTTAGCCTGTAGGTTATTTAATGCAACTATTAATAGTGAATACAAGTTATATTATATTCAGCATGGACTGTATAAACCCAGAAGTCATATTGCTAACTGGATGATAACAAAACTGAATAAATGAAGTGAACGGTAAAAGTCCTTAGGCAACCAGCAACAAATAACCCACCCACCTTACTGGCTTTTTTATCCTGCTCAAACCATCTCAATCGTTACGTAGCACACGGATGTGCAAGTGTCGCTCGAAGCAGGATGCTGGTTGCGACCGTAGCTGGCTATGCGCCTCTTGAGATGGTTTGATCAGAAACAAAAAATCTGCGCAATCTGGGTGGGTTATTTATTGCCAGTTGCCTTATATTATATTTCTGCCTTTGTTGTTACGAAAAGTAGATAATAAGTTTGACTGCTTTCAGAAGTCGGTATTTTGTCAACTTTATCAAATTAATATTTGTTTCTGATTACCCATGAGCTTCAGCCGTATATAACACACTAGATCCACGTCATACCAGCAGGGATTGCTGGTATCCAGTGTATATAGGGGCATACGATCTGGATAATTAGCTTATACTTGATTATACAATCACCCCGTCCTTGGGTTCTGGGTCTCGGCAACCCCTGCCGAGATGACGTAAAACAGTTGAATCGGCCTTTTTATAAAATGGCTGAGACTCATACGTAATCAGGTATTTGTTTAATGATGGCATTAGCATCATTGTAGTTAATTTTTAAGGCTAAATAATGATTGTTTTTTTCTAAGCATAAAGAAGGATAGCTAGATATTCCTATACTCCTGGAAAAGCTAATTTGCTGCAGTAATTGGTCATTAATAAATTTACTTTTATAGTCTAAGGTAAATAAATGATCATCTAGGCCTATTTGTATTGCACAATTAATTAAGGTTTTATCTAGCGATGGGTTTTCAGCGTTTTTATAATAAGCCCATTGAATCTGGTTAAGCATTTTATCTTCATAATTTGCGGATTGTTTTTTTGCTGCTAAAACTGCTCGACAGGAAGGATAGGTTGACCTCCTTGCCTGGTTTTTTTTCCAGAAGTCAAAATTAAATTGAATATGTGGAACTGTCTGTTCAATTTTTTTCCAATTGTTTTGAATCATTACTGCTAATGAATTTTGCATGGGGTCTGATGAATCGGGCGCTAGCCCGCCCACTATTTTTACCAAGTCGATACCTACAGGTAGATTTGACTCTATTTGCTTGAGTATAGGGTCAAATGCATAACACCAGCTACACATAGGATCATAAATGTAATATAAAGTGGCCATTTTTAGGTGTGGGTGAGTGAGGGATTGGTTAATAAGGAATGTGCATGAAGGTCTGCTCCGCTTTAAGTCGCTGCCATTAAGTTAAGGCAAAAAGTAGGATGTGCTGACGACAGGAAGCGCATCGTTTACAGCTGATGCGCTTCCTGTCGTCAGCACATCCTACAGCACATTGCTTAACTTAATGGCAGTGTCCGCTTTAAGTGGGTAGCTAAAAAGTGTAACCCGAGTAATGAAAGATACCTTTTATTGGTGGTTTTAATCAGCGTTACTTTTGAATGGATAGAGCGGAGGGGGGATGCTACAGTGTTGATGTTAGCGGTCGTATTGAGCGGATTGAAGTTCCGCTCAATACTTGGGAACGTGCATGAAACAACTTCCCGATTTCTAACTTGTCTTTTTGCTCCAGGTGGACTGAACTCATTCGTTGCGTAGCTTGCTATGCGCCTCATGAGATCAGTCCACCTGAAACAAAAATCCTACGTTATAATTTCGGGAAGTTATTCCATACACGTTCCTTGGTGGTGTAATTTTTTGTTTTATTGATTATTGGTAATATGTTTCTTGAGTTCTTTTGGCATAGAAAATACAACTTTTTCTTCAATACCTTGTATTTCAATAGCGCTATCTCCACCCCATTGCTTCAACTGCTCAATAACAGCTTGAACCAAAACTTCGGGAGCTGAAGCACCTGCGGTAACCCCTACAACATCAGTATCTTTAAACCAGGCTTGTTGCATATCAGCAGCTGTATCAATCAAATAGGCTTTTTTACCTAATTGTTCGGCAATTTCACGTAAACGGTTTGAATTAGAGCTGTTAGGTGAGCCTACGACTAAAATAACATCAGCCGTTTTGGCTAAATCATGCACCGCATCTTGACGGTTTTGGGTGGCATAACAAATATCATCTTTCTTTTGTTCTTGAATAGCAGGAAAGTATTTGTGTAATGCATCAACCATAATTTGGGTATCAGTCATCGACAGTGTTGTTTGGGTGACATACGCCAAGTTTTCAGGGTTATTAAGTTTTAAGTTTTTAACATCTTCTGGTGTTTCAACTAAATACATGCCACCTGTAGAACCTGCTAATTTTTCATATTGACCCATGGTGCCCTCAACTTCTGGGTGCCCAGCGTGACCAATAAGAATAGCTTCACGCCCTGCTTTAGCGTGTTTAGCCACTTGGATATGTACTTTAGTGACTAAAGGGCAGGTTGCATCAAAGACGGTTAGATTGCGGGTTTTGGATTCTTGTTGTACTTTTTTAGATACGCCGTGAGCACTAAAGATTAAATAAGAGCCTTCAGGTACTTCACTGACATCTTCTATAAAAATAGCCCCTTTTTCTCTTAATCCTTCAACCACTGTGCGGTTATGCACCACTTCGTGACGGACGTAGATTGGTGCGCCGAAGGCTTCAATTGCCTGGTCTACAATTTCAATGGCGCGGTCAACGCCAGCACAAAATCCACGAGGATTAGCGAGTTTAATATGCATATCTTGACTTCTTTACTTGGTTAATAGAGTTGTATTTTAACGTAACTAGCTGTTTTGTTCTTTATTTTAATAATAAAGATAAAAAAACCCTGTATTTTTTTAGTTTTTTATCTTGAATCTTATGCTTAGGAACGTGCATGAAACAACTTCCCGATTTCTAACTTGTGTTTTTGCTCCAGATGGAATGATCTCATTTGTTGCGTAGCTTGCTATGCGCCTCATGAGATCGTTCCACCTGAAACAAAAATCCTACGTTATAATTTCGGGAAGTTATTCCATACACGCTCCTTACTCTGACAAATATCTCGATATCATGCCTTTAGTTGAGCCCTTGGGTAAAGGTATTTTCACCTCATAACCACCGCCTAACGCTTCCTGCATTGGGTGATTATGTATATCAGTCATGCTTTCGAGGGTAATGTCTTGATTACCTTCAGGTAATATTAATTCTAATTTATCACCAACTGCAAACTTGTTTTTTACATCAATTTCAGCAATTCCTGTTTTTTGATCATAACTTTTTATTCCACCACAAAACTGTT
>JALSLS010000418.1 GCA_026988195.1 Methylomonas sp. | reverse complement strand
CGCTAATCTCAGGTAGCATGGTATTAGTTAATATGGAGTCAATCATTCGGCCTCCACTTTCTAGTTCTGTGCAACGTTCAACAATGAGCTGGATAACGTCCTCTTCATAAGTAAAAGGAATTTTATGGTTTTCTAAAATTCGTTTTTCAATTCTGCCCAGTTGTAGTCGCGTAATAGCAGAAATCATTTCATCACTCAGTGGAAAATAAGGGATGACAACCAGCCGCCCTAATAATGCTGGGGGAAACACTTCTAATAATGGGGTGCGAAGCGCTTTTGTCAGCCCCTCTGCATCAGGCATAAATTCAGGGTCTTTACACATATTAGTAATCAAATCTGTGCCAGCGTTTGTGGTCAATAGGATTAAGGTGTTTTTAAAATCAATAATTCGCCCTTCACCATCTTCCATCCAGCCTTTGTCAAACACTTGAAAAAATATTTCATGCACATCTGGGTGTGCTTTTTCAATTTCATCCAGTAACACAACACTATAGGGTTTACGCCTAACCGCTTCTGTTAACACGCCGCCTTCACCATAGCCAACATAACCAGGAGGCGCTCCTTTTAATGTTGATACCGTATGTGCTTCTTGAAATTCACTCATATTAATGGTGATAATATTTTGCTCGCCACCATATAAAGTTTCTGCCAAGGCTAATGCCGTTTCTGTTTTACCAACACCAGAAGTCCCCGCAAGCATAAAAACACCTATTGGCTTACTAGGGTTGTCTAAACCTGCCCTTGAGGTCTGAATCCGTTTAGCAATCATTTCCAAGGCATGATGCTGACCAATAATCCTTTTACCTAGTGCATCAGCAAGATGAAGCACCGTTTCAATTTCATTTTTAACCATTTTCCCTACAGGTATTCCGGTCCAGTCGCCCACGACCGTGGCGACTGCTTGAGCATCTACAGTAGGTAAAATTAAAGGTGTTTCCCCTTGTTTCCCATGCAAGGTATTTTGTAACTCTTTTAGCTGATTAAGTAATTGTTCTTTCGATTCACTTTTCTCAGCCTCAGACGATTCTTCATCAATAGTTTCAGCATCCTCCGAACGTAACTTTTTCCGTAGCTCAAGTATTTGGTTGACTAGGTCTAGCTCAACCTTCCAACGTGCTTCTAACAGCTCTAGCGCTTGGGTTTCATTCGCTAACTTTTCTTCAGCAACCGCCTTTCTTGCAGTAATATCAATACCTAAATTATTTTCCTTTTTAATCAATCCCAGTTCAACATTTATTGCATCAATCTGCTTTTTTCTATCATCCACTTCAGCTGGAATTGAATGTTGACTGATTGCTACACGGGCGCAAGCTGTATCTAATAAACTCACTGATTTGTCGGGTAACTGACGTGCTGGAATATAACGGTGGGATAATTTGACCGAGGCCTCTATTGCCTCATCTAATACTTGAACTTTATGATGGTTTTCCATCACTGCTGCCATCCCACGCATCATCTTTATGGCCTGTTCTTCATCAGGCTCATCAACTTGAACGACTTGGAACCGCCTTGTTAAAGCTGGATCTTTTTCGATATGTTTTTTATATTCAGCCCAAGTTGTAGCGGCAACTGTTCTTAATTTTCCACGCGCTAATGCTGGTTTTAATAAATTAGCAGCATCACCTGTACCTGCGGCTCCACCAGCACCAACAAGAGTATGAGCTTCATCAATAAACAGAATGATAGGTTTTTCTGATGCCTGAACTTCATCAATAACTTTTCTTAGTCTATTTTCAAATTCACCTTTCATGCTCGCACCTGCTTGTAGCAGGCCAATATCTAATGATAATAACGAGACATCAAGTAAAGGAGGGGGTACATCCCCGCAAACAATTTTTTGGGCAAAACCTTCTACAACAGCTGTTTTACCAACTCCAGCCTCACCCGTTAAAATAGGGTTGTTTTGTCGCCTCCGCATTAAAATATCAACTATTTGACGAATTTCTTCATCTCTTCCTACGATAGGATCCATTTCACCTTTTCTGGCCTGTTCTGTTAAATCTACCGTAAATTGCTTTAAGGCTTCTTGCTTACCCATTTGTGCTGGAGCTATTGCCTCACTTGCTTCTCCTGGCATAGCCGCACTAAATCCATCCGTTGCAGTCAAATGCTCTTCAGGAGAGCCTGATACGATACTTGCAAAAGATTCTTGTAGTTGTTCTAATTTAATTTTTCCAAATTCTTTTGATATTCCAATTAAAACTTGCTCTAGGCCTTGAGTCCCTAATAAGCCAACAATTAAATGCCCTGTTCTTACTTGTGTTTCACCGAAAGCAAGCGTGCCATACACCCAAGCCCTCTCAACGGTATCTTCTATATAAGGTGATAAATTAGAAATTGATGTGGCGCCACGCGGTAGTTTATCTAAAGCGGTGGTTAAATCTTGAGCAATTTTTGGAATATCCAGATCAAAATGTTTGATAATTTGGTGTAGATCAGAGTTCTGCTCTTGTAAAATTTGATTAAACCAATGAACAAGTTCTACATGAGGGTTACCTCGCATTTTACAAAAAACCGTCGCACTTTCAATCGCTTTATACCCTAAAGAATTTAATTTTCCAAATAATGCAACCCTATTAATTCCACTCATATTTTGGCCTTTATTTATCTACTTAATTGGTTTTAAAACTAAATCACTTGCATCTAGTTCACTTTTTCTTTTACCTAACCATGTTGTCCAGCCTAGTTGAAATCCATTGTTAAGACTGGTTTGTGGTACGTCTTCATTTTTCAAAATAAGTTGAATGTCCCACCCTAGTTCAATTCCTACATAGTTTTTAACAATTGAAACTAACTTTTTTAAACTATCCCCTGTTGGTAACATCAATTTATATAATTCAATTCCCATAGGGCCTAATATAATTCTAAATTTATTCTGTCGGCTCCAGATTTGATTCCCCAAAATAACTGTCGTCCCTAACATACCTGTTCGCTCAGAATCCCCCAAGCGACAAATACTATCATCGGGTATATCCAACCACTCCCCCACAAACTCTTCTATTTCTACGGTCAGGCCAAAATAGCCATGTATTATTGAAGCCAAACCTTCAGCATGCTTATTTTGGCAAGAAAAATGACCGGCATAATGCAGTTTTAAATGGTCAGTTATTGAATCTCTATTCTGATTTGATTTTGGGGCAATTCCTATAAAACTACCGACATAAATTTTAAAGCGATCTTCCTCGGGTCTATCAAAATTCACGGTAGGTTGTGCATTTGCCCAAGCTCTATAAATCAGTGACAACATTCTATGCTGAAATATATTGATAAACCGAATAAAAGTAGGGTCGCGGTGGTGATTTAAACGCTGGAACGCGTATTCAGTTAAATGCGTTGGTAAAGCACCGTTAGGGCCAAATAATCCAAAAAAAACGGTAGATAAATGGGGGACAGAATAGCCATCTCTATACTGGTAGGCGGTAATGGTTGAAGGAGCAAATGTCAAAGATACATCTTGATCAAGCCGAACAGCATCATCAATAGGTTTAACCCCTCTGCCTAATAACGGCTTTTCGGGGTTAATACACTCAAGTAGTCTAATTGCCTGAAAAAAACTAAATTCATAAGGATTTTCCAGAAGGCTTTTATCTACAAAATATGCTTCGTTCCTCTTCGAGTCACCCATCGATGTATCTCACCTCTATCCGTTGTTTTAATAACCGTTTCTACAAACGAGTTAATTGTTGTATATTTAGCAAAAAATCGTTCTAAAACTGTTCCCAATAAGAATACTCCAGTACCTTCATATAAACTTTCATCAAATTCAACAGTCACCTCTAATCCTCGACCAAATGAAATAGGCCCTTGCCCTTCTATTCGCCTTAAAATTGCTTTAGATGAAATCTTTAAAACACCCTCAATTTGTTTTTGAATCACTGAATCATTTTTATCTGTATATAACATTAATAAATCTCTTAATGCTACCGCTCCATGCTCTTCATCTGTATCGATAAGAGTTAAATAATTTAGAGATAAATGACTAATTAATTTCCAGGCTGCTTCTCCCTGCGCTAAAGATGGCTTTGGTTTAGTCGGTCCTGCAACACATTTAACCGAGCTGACAGGAGCCCCTATTTGCAAAGTGAAATCCGTGTACCCTTTCCCAATGGGCATAAATAATGGCAGATCTCGATTTGTACATAACACCTTGGTCGCCAATTGTTTTAAGTTTAAGTTATAAGGTGCCTGTTTAGCATCAACAATAGAAATAAAAGTCTCATTCCCGATATAGCTTGAGCGAGGACCTAGTCTTAATCTTTTTGATGAAGTAACTCTAGGATCTCTTTTTATAGTGTAGTATGCCATCTGCTCTCTATGTCCATAAAAATTACTGGCATCATAAAAAGGGTAAAAGGTTTGTTGATCTTCTTTGCTGGAACCGATACCTAAAGTTTCTTCAATTGAATAAACCTCATAATCTAAGGGCTTTGTTCTATCTGGAAGCACATGATATTGGTGGGTTTTATTATTAAGATGAATTCTATCTGCTTGCTTAGAAAATAGATTAATGGCTGGAGTACAATTGAGTAAAAAAGTACTTTGATCAAAAGTGTCATCTAATTTGGGGTGGTTATAGTTAAAGGCAAAAACTATTTCAATCTCGTTACCCGTACATTTAGAAAAAATGTCTTTTAACCCTGTTAGTTTTATAAACCGAAAGCGTTCAGGAAAATTAAAGTATTCTTGTAATAACCTATAACCAGAAAAAGATTGTGATGTATAAGGTAATAAAGCTTCTTCATCTTCAAACCCTACAGCTTCAATAGCATTGCCTTTTTGGTAGGTTTTTAACCCCGTTCCATGGTAATTTATTTCCATGGTATTTGCCACTAACTGCTCATATAAAAAGGTAGCCGTTTCATCATTACTTTTTAAATAAAGAGTTAAATCATCTAAATCAAGCAACTCATTAAAATTCATACCTGCCGTTGTTTTTAAAACTAATTTCAACCCTGATTTAGCACGGCTAATTTTTCGGTTACAATTATTAGAAACTGCATGCCCTGTGGTTAAATATTTTGCAGCTGTAACCTCTAATGGCCATAAAACAGTATTATGAGCGGTTCTATATTCACAGGCAGATGATTCGCCTTTGGCTATTTGACTACGAAGTACACTTCCCCGTTCTATTGAATACCCTTCAGCGAGTGAACTTTCGTTTAATTCTGGGTTAAACTGGACGATGGTCATCGATGGAATGGGGGTTAGGTAATGGGGGTATACCATTTCCAGTAGATGTTGGGTAAAGTCAGGGTATTCAGCATCCATTTTCACCTGAACTCTTGCCGCTAAAAAAGCAAACCCTTCTAGCAACCTTTCTACATAAGGGTCTGAACAGTCAATACCATCCATACCAAGCCGTGCGGCAATTTTAGGGTACTCTTTAGCAAATTCAGCACCCATTTCACGAACATGCTGTAATTCACTATTGTAATAACTAAGTATCCGAGGATCCATTGTTTAACCTTTATTTTCGAGTGTTATTTCACCCGTTTCCAAGTCTAATTCAGTTCTTAAATATAAATGTAAAGGTAAAGGCTGTGCCCACAAATCTGCTTCAATATCAAAATTAATTGCAGTCCTATCCATCCCTTCCGTTCTTAGAACTTTAACTGATAAAGACCTTTTTATAATGCGGGGCTCAAAAAAAGTAATAATTCTTTTTATAATTTTTTCCAACTGAATAATATCCATTCCAATGGCAACACGCCCTGATAAATCAGGCATTCCATAATTAAGGACTGAATCTTTAACATGGGGATATTTTTCCATATCGCCTAAAACTTCGCGGTTACTTGCATTTAAAAGCCAAGAAAGGTCTCGAATAACTGACATCCGAAGTTGCTTGGTAGACAACACCCGCTTATCTCTTGATTCCTTTTTTTCATTAGGCTCATCATCAGCCAATCTATCAAGCAAAGAAGGTTGCAGGGTTTCGTTCGATGTTATTTCTGCCATACCCAGCCCTAAACTAACCTAATCGTTATTAAAAGTTTAATCATGACTAAGCAAAGCTTCCTCTACCGTAAAAGATATATCTCGAATATTCATTAGAGAATAATCATCTTTATCTGTGGTAAAAAGCCTTTGACCTTTCCCAAAAAATTCATTTTCACTTGCTTGTTGCCAGATAGTTTTTCGTGATAGCTTCAAATCTGTATCAGACTCCTCGTGGCTATTGACATATCTTGTAGGAATAAAGCCTATCGTTTCCCCATCATTTATCCACATAAAATGAGCAGCTGTCCAAACCATATCCCGTAAATCTGTGGGTTCTTCAATTTTTATTTGTTTAATGTTTGACATGGGAACCCAATAATAACGGCCATTTATGATAAGCTCTAATACGGGGCCTAACCGTGAGTCAGCATCTGCAATCCAGGAAAACGGTTCTTTATCAATATTCCCTGATATTACCGGGGCCATTTCAAAAGCCTGATTTCTCAATTCAGCTACCTTTTCATTGCTTGTTGATCCAGTGCTTGCTAATGCTTCAATTAACAATACAATCCATTGCTTAGGTTCTCCAAAGACTAATGCTTTTCTATTCCCTTTAAAAACATCTTCTCTAAAAACTTCACACCTAATAAGTTCACGATAAGTTTGAACCATTGGTAAACTTGCCGCATCCATATCACCTACTACATTAAGTTGAGTTAATGCCCGTTGCCACTCACCCATAACAGCTAATATTTGAAACAAAAATATTCGTAATTTAGGGTTTGCTGGGTCAGCTTGAACTTGTTTTTTTAATTGTACAAAAGCTTCATCTAACTGACCATTATTTATAAGTTCTTCAGCAGTCATTATTTTTACCCTATTATTCATCCTAGTGTTTTTGTATTGTTTCCCCCTACATTTAGGTATTACCTATCTAAGGAACGGGTATTATTAAATCCTCGTTCCTAAATGAGATACTGTATATATTTTGGGTCGTTTAATACAAAAAATAAGACCAGATACAAATTAATATCTGGTCAAATATTATTCCTTCAATAATGAGGAATTAAAGTTTTTTATTGGCAGCAATATCCCAACCATATTTAATTGGACCACCATCTTTTGCACCATCATTTTTTTGTGCTTGGTAATCTACATTGACTGATCCAAAATTAAGAGTCACATTACAGGTTAACCTGTCTTCACCTCCAGAGCCCCCCGTAGAAACAGAAGTACAAATAACATCTTTCATCGTAATGATGACGTACTCCAGTGGCGTTTCCCCAGCTTTTCTAACAACTAATTTGGCTTCTGGATAATGCTTACCATTACTACAAGCCATCATGAGCACCGGTGTGGACTTTTCCACATAGCAGGTAAAAGAAAGGTCTTGTATGCTGACTTTTCCGGCACCACTACCGCCGCCCATATGAGTATTGCCTGATTGAGACATTCCCCAGCTCCAAGATAAAACATCAATATCTTCTTTATGTTTATCATCTTGAGCTTCACCTTTAATATCACCAATTTTTATAAACTGATCAACTGACATTTTTTTCACCTCTATATTTTTATTAAAAAAATACGACTGGGTCGTATCCTACATCAACAACCTACTTAGATTAAAACCAAATAGGGGTATTACAATTTTAAGTATTTACAGTCAGCCCTCTAATTAAGAAAGGCACACCCATAAATTATGAGTGTGTAAACTTATAAAACTTCCTGATTACCCATGAGCTTCCGCCATTTAAAAAAAGCCAACATTGCAACCCCGTCATTCCTGCATTCTCTTAGCAGGAATCTAGTTCACTGAAAATGGATCCCCGATAAAAGACCTCGGGGATGACGCGTGGCACAAGGGTTTA